>MHXP01000088.1 GCA_001824485.1 Planctomycetes bacterium GWA2_39_15
ATAAGCTGCCGACAAATCCATTGGTAGCCGTTATCGTGCCTATAACATATAATGCAGTGCCAGGGGTGGTCGTACCGACGCCGACATTGCCGTCGTTTCTTACATACAGGGTACTTGTCCCAGAGGTGTTAACTACCTGGAGCGATGCAGCGGTGTTGGCTGAGGACGAACCGGCAATATAGAGCATTGCCGGTTGTGTAGTCGTCCCGATGCTTACCGTGGCAGAACCTACGTACAGTGTGCTTGTACCTCCAGCCACAGTCGTGCCCCTTACTACATTAAATCCGCTTGATGTGCCGAGGATTAACTCAACGTCTGCAGCCTTGATTATCCCATTACTCAAACCAAGGAGTATCCCGATCAGAACAAACGCACACCACAATTGCCCAACGGCATAACCCTTTTTCATACTCCCCCCTCACCTTACCTTTTTTCGGATGTTCACCCTAAAAAATCTAATAATAGCAACTGTAAGTTGTTATGTCTGTTTTAAGGTTTTTC
Source organism: Planctomycetes bacterium GWA2_39_15 (assembly GCA_001824485.1). Taxonomy (GTDB): domain Bacteria; phylum Planctomycetota; class Brocadiia; order Brocadiales; family Brocadiaceae; genus 2-12-FULL-39-13. The sequence goes on from MHXP01000088.1 coordinate 502, forward strand.
TCATGCTGACTACATGAAAAATACCCACAAAAGCCAAAGTTATATTTTATGTAATAAACACAATAAAATTATGGAAGTCAAATGATTTTTACAAGAAACGAAAATTTAATTTCACCCGTGAAATATACTCAAATTATTATATATATTTTATATTTACCTTAAAAAGTGGCAATTTATAGTGAACGACTTAAATAAGCCGACATACAAGTTTCAATAATAGATTTCCACATCTCATTCTAGCACATAACAATCTTGACTTTTAATGAAAATGGATTAGTATATTTGTATAAATTATTCATCATGTATTTATTCGTCTGGAACATTTCTTACCAGCAGATTAGATAGTTTAAGTTAGATTGTCTCAAAAAAATGCGTAATAACAGACTTATCTTTGGAATAAATATTGGAAGTAAATGGACACGCGTGATTATGATTTTGATAATCGCCAATGTTAGCGTGTTTATGCTTCAACTACTATTTTCAACGGTAAGTTCGCAGTTATCATCACAGTCAACAAATATTTTAACAGACGTGCAATCAGGGTTTTCATCTGCGCAACCATGGTATTATCCGGCTTTCGATAAGTTCACAAAATTATTCTGGCTTTACCCGCCTGATGCCATCGGTCATTTGTGGTTATGGCAGTTTTTTACTTACATGTTCTTGCACAGCACAACAAATGCATGGCACCTGATTTTTAATATGCTTGTGCTCTGGATGTTTGGAAGCGAGGTCGAACGTGTGCTTGGAACGAGGCGATTTTTAACGCTTTATTTTACTGCGGGTATCTTTGCTGGAATATGCTGTTGTATTTTTACACCATGGACTCCTATTGTAGGGGCTTCTGGAGCCATATTAGCTATTGAGATTGCCTTTGCCATGTATTTCCCCAACACTACAATTATCTTCTATTTCTTTCCCATGAAGGCAAAGTATCTTGTCATGATCCTTACGGGCATCACAATCTTTAACTGTATTGCGCCTAAAACTGACAATGTCGCACACTATGCCCACCTTGGAGGTCTTATATATGGGTTTTTATTTGTCAGGTATTCCTATCGGGTATCAGAGTATCTTAAAAAATTGCAAATTTACCAACACGAAAAAGAGTTGATGAAAGACCAGGAACTGCGCGCAAAAGTAGACGTAATCCTTGAAAAGGTTAATCGTGAAGGTATGCAAAACTTGACGTGGAGGGAAAAGAACTTTCTCAAGACTGCCAGTAAGCGGTATAAAAGAAACAAAATTTGAATAAGTTTTGAATGTAATTACGAATCACACTGTAACATAGATGAGGCATGAAGTACGAATAACTCTTTATGCCTTTTTGGTCAAAATAAATTTGGTTGCGGCTATGCCGCTTCATTTTCTTATTTATAGGGTTAAAACAATGTTTAAGATTGCTGTAAATGGTGCATGTGGTAAGATGGGAGCAAGGATTGCCGCACTTATCTTTGAAGACCCTGAATTAAAATTAGTGGCTGCATTAGAAAGGGCTGGACATCCATCACTCGGGAAAGATGTTGGTTCCATCGCCGCCTGTGGCGAAACAAATATCAAAATTACAACGACTTTAAACACTCAGGCTGATGTATTAATTGATTTTTCGTCACCTGAATCCACAGTTGCTATCGCCGATATTTGTGCGAAGAAGAACATCGCCCTTGTAGTTGGTACAACAGGGTTGAACTCTCAGCAACATGAAAGAATACAGCAAATTTCAAAGACTATTCCTTGTCTGGTTTCGCCAAATATGAGCGTTGGCGTCAACGTTATGTTCGACCTTGCAGCGCAAATGTCAAAGATACTCGGAAAGGATTTTGACATTGAAATATTAGAAACTCATCACCGATTCAAGAAGGATTCGCCTAGCGGCACGGCATTGCGGATTGCTGAGAAAATCTGCGAAGCAACAAACAAAAAGATGGATAAAGACGTTATTTACGGCCGTCATGGCATTACGGGTGAACGTCCTATGAACCAGATATGCATGCATGCAATCAGAAGCGGCGATGTCATAGGTGAGCACACAGTTATTTTTGGCAGCTTAGGAGAACGCATTGAGATTACCCACAAGGCACATACAAGAGATACTTTTGTACGCGGCGCCATCCGTGCAGCAAAGTTTATAGCCCAGAAACAACCAGGAATGTATCGTATGTCAGATGTCCTTCAGATAAAATCGTAAATTAGCCCTTCTGCAATATTACTTTCCACAAATCCAAAGTGAAGTTGAGAAGGAGGGAATTTAGGGAAACGAGTACATCTCAAACTCCCATCTTCTCAACTTCCCAATTTCAATTCTTAACGTTTTTGTGGCTATTTTAAGCCTTTAAATATTAAAAAAATACAAAACTATGAGATTTGATAAATTTACAATTAAAGCACAAGAGGCTGTACAGGAAGCACAGGAATTAGCTGAATCTAAAAGACAGCAACAAATACTCGCTGTTCATTTACTGGAAGTATTACTAACACAGGAACAGGGAATAGTAGTCCCTCTTTTTAAAAAATTAGGTGTTGATACTAATACCATTCTCGATAAGACGATGGCGGCTGTTAATAAACTACCGCAAGTAAGCGGATCTGGCGCACCCGGGCAGGCATATGTAAGCGCAGAACTTCGAGATACCTTTAATCTTGCGTGGGAAGAAGCCGGTAAACTAAAAGATGAGTATGTAAGCACTGAACATCTGTTATTATCTTTGTCAGGGCAAAAGAGTACTTCCTCCGGCAGAATATTAAACGAGGCTGGTGTTAAAAAAGATAATATTTATATGGCATTGAAAGAGATCAGGGGTAGTCAAAGGGTTACAGACCAAAATCCTGAAGAAAAGTATCAAGCCCTTGAACGTTATAGCAAAGACCTCGTCGAATTAGCTCGTAAAGGGAAGCTTGATCCTGTTATAGGACGCGATGATGAAATAAGACGTGTGATCCAAGTTTTATCCCGCAGGACAAAAAATAATCCTGTACTAATAGGCGAACCCGGAGTTGGAAAGACTGCTATCGTTGAAGGACTGGCACAACGAATAGTCAATGGTGATATCCCAGAGAGTTTGAAAAATAAGCGCGTCATGTCTTTAGATATGGGCGCATTGATTGCAGGCACGAAATACAGGGGTGAGTTTGAAGACCGTCTTAAAGCAGTGCTTAAAGAAATTGGAGAAAAAGAAGGCCAAATAATTCTCTTCATAGACGAGTTACATACTGTTGTTGGCGCTGGTGCGGCTGAAGGCGCTATGGACGCATCCAATCTTTTAAAACCTGCATTGGCCCGCGGTGAATTGCGCTGCGTAGGAGCTACTACCCTTGATGAATATAGAAAACATATTGAAAAGGACGCCGCACTAGAAAGACGATTTCAACAGGTATACGTTGGTGAACCATCAGTAGAAGATACAATTGCAATTCTAAGGGGATTAAAGGAAAGATACGAATTACATCACGGTGTACGCATCAAAGATTCTGCAATCGTAGCCGCCGCTACACTTTCACATCGCTACATATCCGACCGATTTTTACCAGACAAGGCAATTGACTTAATTGATGAAGCAGCCTCAAAACTGAGGATTGAAATTGACAGTATGCCGATAGAACTGGACGAGATTGAACGCAAAATCATGCAATTAGAGATTGAAAAAGAGGCGCTTAAAAAAGAAAAGGATACTGCCTCGAAGCAACGAATGGAGAAGATTGAGAAACAGGTGTCTGATTTAAGAGAAGATTCGGGAGCTCTACGCACCCAGTGGGAGAACGAGAAAAAGATTATCAAAGAAATACAGGATATTAATTCGAAGATTGATCAGGCACGTATTGAAGAACAAACGGCTCAAAGGGAAGGAAATTTAGGAAAGGTAGCCGAAATACGTTACGGACTCATCAGAGAATGCGAGCAGAAACTGAAACAAAAACATAATGAATTGCAAGATTTGCAAAAAAACAAGCCTCTACTCAACGAAGAAGTGGATGCCGATGACATTGCTATGGTTGTCTCCAAATGGACGGGAATTCCTGTTACACGCATGCTGGAAGGTGAAAAGGAAAAACTTTTAAAAATGGAGGACCTACTGACGGAAAGAGTTGTTGGTCAGGACGAAGCCGTCAGGGCTGTATCTAACGGTATTCGACGTGCCCGTGCCGGGCTTCAAGACCCAAACCGTCCCATTGGTACATTCTTGTTTCTAGGCCCTACCGGGGTTGGCAAAACAGAGCTTTGTAAAGCACTGGCTGCTTTCTTGTTCGACAATGAAAATGCCATGGTGCGGATTGATATGTCTGAATTTATGGAACAGCACTCAGTTGCCAGGCTAATTGGCGCTCCCCCAGGATATATTGGTTATGATGAGGGTGGACGACTGACTGAAGCAATTCGGAGAAGACCTTATTCTGTAATCCTGTTTGACGAAATTGAAAAAGCGCATCGGGATGTATTTAATATTTTACTTCAGGTTTTCGATGACGGCCGATTGACAGATGGACATGGCAGAACTGTTGATTTTAAAAATACTATTATCGTTATGACATCAAATATCGCCAGTCAGTGGATTCAGGATCTTACCGGTCCTGAAAATGAGGAAGAGTTGAGAAGACGAGCCAAACAAGCCTTAAAAGAAGCCTTCAGACCAGAGTTTCTTAATCGCATTGATGAAACAATCATATTCCACAGTTTGTCAAAAGAACTAATAAATCAGATTGCTGAGATACAGTTAAAAGAACTTCAAAAGCGTCTAGCAAAACATAACTTCCGATTAACTGTCACTGATAGATTAAAAGAAAAGCTTGCACAGGAAGGTTATGACCCCCACTTTGGCGCAAGGCCGCTAAAGCGTACAATCCAGCAGATGATCGAAAATCCACTTTCAATGGAAATTCTTGAAGGAAAGTTTACCGACGGATCTGAAATCAGAGCAGACATTAAAAATGGAAAGGTGGTATTCACTACCAGTGAGTCAACCACTGTGTAGAAAGTTATTGTTTACATATAAAACAGATGAGATATCATAGGAATAAAATATGAAATCTGGTGGCACAGGCTTCCAGCCTGTGAAAGAATTTAGAATTTACAGAAGAAACTTACCCCATTGGGAACGGCCAGAAAGTGTATATTTCCTAGCGCAGCACAGCCGCAACCAAAACAACCCCTCTCTTTCCCCCCTTCGCAAGGGGGGACACAGGGGGGTGTAAAAAAACTTGCAAAAAAAGGAAGTTTTTACACAGTAATACTATAACCTTTAAAACATTCAGGCAAGCTATTCTTACAGAAGAATCAAGAAACATTATATTTAATAGCATCCGCATAAAAACACAGGCAAGATGCCTGTGCCACCAAGAGTATGGCTGGATGAAAATTATGATAGAATAATCAGGGACAACAAAGAATTTCAGGAAAAAATGAATTACATTATAAATAATCCGGTAAAAACCAACCTTGTTGAAGCAGCAAAAGATTATAAATGGTTATACATCTTTGATTAATCTGATAACATATTAAAAACAAATGCATAATTTTATATTTTTATTATGAATGAATACCTACGAATCTCTTAAACAATGGAGCAAATTATGAGCAAACGGATATATCATGTTAAATATTTATCTTTCACAGTCCTGTTTACACTAACCTTATTTTTGTTCTTAGCAAACGCTCACGCAGGTGACAGCATCACAAAAATAACTGCTTCAGAGTTGGAAGCGGTGTTAGGAAACAACAAAGGTAAAGTGGTAATCGTTGACCTGTGGGCAACGTGGTGTCCCCCCTGCAGAAAAGAGATACCCGGTTTCATAAACCTTTACAATAAATACAAAGGAAACGGCGTTGAAATTATTGGTATTGCCTTTGATGAAAACGGAGTTGAAGTAGTCCCCCCCTTCGTCAAAAAAATGGGCATCAATTACCCCATCTATCTTGAGGGAGACGGTATTGCCCAGGCTTATGACTTACGGGCATATCCCACCACTATCATATATGGTAAAGACGGCAAAGTTGCAAATACGCATATCGGCTATGTATCTGAAAAAGAGTTTGATGCTGAAATTGGAGAATTGTTAAAAAAGTAGTTGAAAGATATTTGGAATCAAAGATTTCTCTGATTTCACATCATCTGAATTGTGTGTGCAATTTGTTATTGCAAAACCTTCTGATAAGGTCATCGCCTTGTAAGGTTGTTAAGAATGTCTATGCCGCGTTTGAGAGTATCTTCTGATGCCGCATAAGATATTCGGAAGTGGGTATGGCGTTCGGAAAATACACTACCCGGAATGATAAGCAGCTTTTTTTGGATTGCCGCTGTCACAAACTCCTCATCAGTGCCCCACGGTACTTGTGGAAATAGGTAAAACGCACCGCCAGGTTTTACAATTTGGTATTTATCCTTTAAACCATCATACATCAAGTCTCTTTTCTTTTTATAACTTGTAATATATTTGCTCATATCTATTCCCAACGACCTGAACACTGCATACTGGGCAAAAGAAGCTGCACAGACAAATGTGTATTGCTGCAGTTTTATCATCTCACTAATAACCTTGGCTGGTCCCGCCGCATAACCCATTCGCCATCCCGTCATGGCAAAGGATTTGGAAAAACCATCCAGAATCAATGTATTTTCATAGTATCTTCCAATGCTATCAAATTCATGATTGTAATCATAATCATGATATATCTCATCAGAAATGATAAGTAGATTGTGCTTTTGGGCTAATTCTGCAATCTCTTTAAGTTCAAGAGATGTACACATCGCTCCGGTTGGATTAGCAGGGCTATTGATAACAAGCAACTTGGATTTTTTTGTGATGCGAGGCTGGATGCGTGCAGCAGTCAATTTAAAGTCTGGATACGTGTCAACAAATACAGACTTGCCCCCGCAGAAATTGGTCAGATGTTTGTAACTAACGAATGATGGGTCTGGTATTATAACTTCGTCTTCTGGATTGACCAATACCATAAGCGCTAATGTTAGCGCCCCGGAGACTCCGGAAGTAATAATTATGTTTTCAGCATTAACGCCACGTTTCTTCTGAAGCTGTTTAAGCAAAGCATCGCGGAGTTCTGGTATGCCTTGTGTTACTGTATATTTATTTGCACCATCGTTGATGGCATTAACGGCCTCTGTTTTAATCTCCTCAGGAACATCAAAATCCGGCTGACCTATGCTAAGGTTCACCGGATTTTGCATTTTTTGTGCCAGATCAAAGACTTTTCTTATTCCAGAGGAGTCTATTTTAGACATCCTTTGGGCAATCATTATTTCTTGGCCTTTTCCTTACTCGCTGGAGCTGCCGCAGTAACTGTTTCTTTCTTTTGTGCAGCAGCTGCACCTGGCGCTGCTTCTGTTGCCGCTGCTGCTTCTGCCTTAGCAGCCTTTTTCTCTGATTTTCCTTTTCGTTTCAACTTAACAGCTTTTACCTTAGGAATACCAAATACTGACATTGCTGGATTCCATTTTCCCGCTTCTTTAAGCATCTTGATGCGCTCTATCCTCGTATATACATTTCTCGGCCTTACCAATTTACCTTTCATTTTCAAACTTTTATCAATACTCATGTATCCTCCTATATTCTATCTCATACGCACGGGATAACATCCCTCAAATTGTGTTCTATTCTCATATTTGAATCCTGCTACCGCCTTTTGCGCAGCAATCAAATCAGCATCATCGTTTGATTCAAATTCACCTATACAAATAAAAAGTTCCTTGCCAGTATTTACAACAAACGTACTATAGCCTAATGCATCCTGGAGTTTTCCTGCTATCTCTTTTGCCTTTCCAATATTTTCCTTGGTATTTTTATATGAAACCACACGTAATGTCCACTTATCTTTTATAATAGGCGTAATTTTTTCTGCTTGTTTTTCTGTCTTTATTGGTGCAGCTTTAGTTACTGCCTTCTGAGTGCCCTCAGAAGACTTGGATTGCCCAAAGGGAGTCTTTTTTGCATCCTGCGGTTCTATTGTTTCTAGCCATTCTTCTGTTGCTTGACCCGTTATGCCTTTGTTGTATCCAACCTTGTATCCGATAAAAAAACATGCAATAGTCAAAAATGTCACCGCAATAACGCCAATAATCAGTGTCTCTTGCCGTAATACTAACTCGTCTTTACGTTGAATATGTTCAGTTTTAGGCTGAGTATAAATAGACTGAGGCGCTTTTGGCGTTTCAGTCTTTCCCTTAAAAGCTGTGTCTTCTAGACGAGTACTTTTGATCCATCCTAAAGCATCTTGACTTGAAGCGCCGGGCTTGGTAACTGGTTTGTCTTCCGTTGTGGGAAGTTTTTGCTTAGAACTTACATCAGTTGATTCAGTAATATGCTTAACTTCTTTCTTTTCGTCCTCCTCTACTTTCAATGGCGTCTTAAATATCTCAAAAAACTCCCTTGAGTCACTTCCTTTTGTCATATATTTTTTACTCCATTCTCAGAATATTTTATTAAATTCGTAAGAATTTATTATAATGGGAGTTGTACCAAATATTTTCTTTTTTTGAGTGTATTATAAATACAATATAAAGTCAAGTGATTTATACCTTTAAACAGATGCGTTGACATGCATACAAATTGTGGTATACTTAGTCTACTTCTAAACCTCTTATTTACTCGTCTACATAAAGGTTATTACAAAATTCACTTCATTCCTCAAGAAACATGACATCAACTATTAAAGAAAAAGTTGAACAACTCCGAGAAACAATCCGATACCATGACAGAAAATATTATGTAGAAAATAATCCGGAAATTACCGACTACGAATATGACCAGCTTTTAAAAGAATTACGGCACCTTGAAAAATTACACCACGAACTCATTACACCTGATTCTCCAACCCAACGAGTAGGCGGAGAACCACTTACTCAATTCCCTACTGTAGAACATAAGCTCCCCATGTTGAGCATTGACAATACTTACTCAGATGAAGAGTTGAAGGAATTCGACCATCGCATAAAACGCATGGCTGAGATTGATGCTCATAAAGATATTGAATACGTTGTTGAGTTAAAGATCGATGGTGTGGCAATTGCTCTCTGGTATGAAAATGGTTTGTTTGTACGAGGCGCCACCAGAGGAGACGGTTTTAAGGGAGACGATGTAACTGCAAACCTCAGGACAATCCATCAAATCCCTTTGAAATTAGAGACCTCAGCCAAAAAACAAAAAATTCCTTCCATCTTAGAAATCAGGGGTGAAATTTACCTGCCAAATAAAGAATTTCAGAGACTTAACGAAGAGAGAGAAGAAACGGGAGAACTTCAGTTTGCCAATCCAAGAAATGCTGCTGCCGGTTCACTCAAACTTCTTGACCCACGAATTACAGCTAAAAGGCATTTATGCATCTTTACCTATGCCATAGGATATTTAGAGGGAATGGATTTTAAAACACATATGCAGTGTTTGAATTTTATCCGTGGATTTGGGTTGCCTGTAAACCCTCATACCAGATTATGCAAGAATGTTGAAGAGGTAATACGTTACTGCAGTGAATGGGACAAACGGCGCAGGGAGCTTGATTACATGGTTGATGGAATGGTCGTAAAGGTTAATTCGCTCGCCCTTCATGATCAATTAGGTGCTACGAGCAAGTCACCTCGCTGGGTAATCTCTTATAAATTTCAACCAGAACAGGCAGTTACAAAGATTGAACAGATTGTTGTGCAGGTTGGAAAGACAGGTACGCTTACACCAGTAGCCAATCTTACTCCTGTATTACTTGCTGGAACCACTGTAAGTCGTGCCACCCTCCACAATTTTGATGAAATTCACAGGAAAGATATACGTGTTGGAGATCATGTCGTATTGCAAAAAGCAGGCGAAATTATTCCACAGGTCGTAACCGTGTTAAAAGAAAAACGGAAAGGAACAGAAACACCTTTTACAGAGCCTTCCATCTGCCCGGAATGCAAAGAAAAGGTTGTCAGAGACGACACAGAGGTGTACCTGCGTTGCCACAATCCATTCTGTCAGGCACAGGTAAAAAGACGCATTCAATACTTTGCAAGCCGGGATGCAATGGATATAGAAGGACTGGGCCCGGCACTCGTTGAACAATTGGTTGACAAAGGTTTCTTAAAAGATTATTCTGATATATATAATTTAAAGTACGGCGACCTTGTAAATTTGGAACGCATGGGAGAAAAGTCCTCGTCAAACTTGATACACGCTATTGAAGAAAGCAAGAAGCGTGATTTAGATCGCCTGATATGTGCACTTGGTATTCACAATGTCGGTTCTCATACTGCAGAAGTTCTGGCTGAACACTATGATTCTTTGGATGAATTGGCAAAAGCGACTCAAGTCGAATTAGAAGGCATCTATGAAATTGGACCTGTTGTCGCAAAGAGTATTGTTGACTTTTTTCAAAACAAGCATACACAAGTCCTTATTGAAAAACTTAAAGCCGACTGTGTTAATACCAAAAAACTTGCAACCCAAAAAACAGCCAAAAATCGAAAGTTTTTCGGAAAATCTTTTGTTATTACTGGGACATTAAAAAAATATTCCCGCAAAGAAGCTGAAACTCTTATTAAATACTTAGGTGGGCGAGTTATATCAAGCGTGAGCAAAAAGACAGATTATCTTGTTGTAGGTGAAGATCCAGGTAGTAAGCTAGACAAGGCAAAGGAATTTAACGTCCATATTCTAGACGAAGAGGCGCTTGAGAAAATGACATTAGATTGATGAATAACATTCAAAGCCACAGATTACAATTAACTGAAAAAATAATATTATTTAAAAATATTCCAAAAAATGCTTGATTCATACGCCCGTTTTATGTATTCTAAGCCTGATTCATATTATCTTTACTTATCGTGTTCATACCATATTAAACCATTTTTTGAAAGGAGGGTAGTGGATGAATAAGCAGGAATTAATCGAAGCAGTAGCAAAGGAGTGTGAGGTATCAAAGGCTTGTGGAGAAAAAGCTGTGAATGCAGTTTTGAGCGGCATAAAGAGTGGAGTTAAGAAAGGCAAAGAAGTCCGTTTAATTGGATTTGGTACATTCTCCGTAAGAACTAGAAAAGCACGTAAAGGAAGAAATCCTCAAACTGGCGCTGTAATCAACATCAAGGCCAGTAAAGCGGTAAAATTTACTGCTGGACAGGATTTCAAGAATATCGTCAACAAATAGACAATAGTTACATAAGTACCAACAAAAAAGCAGGCCTAAAAAGCCTGCTTTTTTTGTTTATTTTTATATTTTTAAATAATCCGCCTTTATGTCTTTTCTGTGGACGTAACTACTGGTTCCAAGACCTGCTGTCTTCTAATAGTTCTACGTTCGTTTTCAGTGAGAAGTTTTTTCCTTAACCGAAATGTTTTTGGAGTAATCTCCACCAACTCATCATCTTCGATATATTCAAGTGCCATCTCCAGCGTAAAATCTTTTGGAGGTTGAAGTTTAATCCCTTTTTCGGCTGTTGCACAACGAATGTTAGTCGCCTTTTTTGCCCTAATAACATTAACACTAATATCGTTCTGTTCACAATGTTCACCCACTATCATTCCTTCATATACACGAACTCCTGGTTTTACAAACATTGTACCTCTATCCTGCAAACCATCCAGTGCATAAGCGGTTACTTCACCCAAAGCCATGGAAATTAACACCCCCTGTATGCGATGAGCAATATCGCCTTTGTAATGTTCATATTCATAAAAATTATGATATATCACAGCTTCTCCACGTGTTGAGCTTAACAAGCGATTTCTTAAACCAATCAAACCACGGGAAGGAACTTTAAACTCAAAATGAGTAACATTCTTATCTGTATCCATGCTGAGCATCTCACCCTTCCGTGCACCTAACATAGAAATCACTTGCCCTTCATACTCCCTTGGCACATCAATTACGACATACTCAATAGGTTCAGCTTTTTGTCCATCCAATTCCTTGAAAATTACTTTTGGTTTCGAGACCTGCAATTCATAACCTTCTCGACGCATATTTTCAATTAATACGGAGAGATGTAGAAGTCCACGCCCCGAAACACGCAAGGCATCCGGTGTCTCAGTATCTTCCACTTTAAGAGCTACGTTTGATCGAATCTCTCTATGAAGCCTTTCACGCAGATTTCTACTGGTAACATATTTGCCATCCTGACCGCAGAAAGGAGAATTATTAACCGAAAATATCATTGAGAGTGTAGGTTCATCAATACTAATTTTTGTCAGTGCCTGGGGATTTTCTACAGAGGCAATCGTATCGCTTATGTCTATATTCTCAATTCCTGTCAAGGCAACGATATCTCCTGCACTGGCTGATTTTATTGGCTGCCTTCCCAATCCAGTAAAGGTAAACAACTCTGCCACCCTGTGTGTTGTTTGTATACCATTTTTGTCTATTCTGGCAACTTGCTGACCCACGTTAATATTTCCAGCAAAGATTCTACCGATACCAATTCGACCTACATAATCATTATAATCAAGTGAAGTTATCTGCATTTGTAAGGGTGCGTTCGGATCACCATTTGGCTTTGGAATATAATGTAATATTGTTTCAAGTAGAGGAATAATATCCTTATCGTTATCCTCCAGTAACATCTTTGCATAACCCTCACGTCCACTAGCATAAATAACAGTAAAATCAAGTTGTTCATCGGTTGCATTGAGTTCAACAAAAAGATCAAATACCTCATCAAGCACTTCCATACAACGAGCCTCAGGTCTATCGATTTTATTGATTACCACAAGGGGTCTCAAATTATAACCCAACGCCTTACGAAGTACAAACCTTGTCTGTGGCATGGTTCCTTCAGCGGCATCCACCAGCAGTAAGACACCATCGGCCATCTTTAGAACACGTTCAACTTCACCTCCAAAGTCGGCATGTCCAGGTGTGTCAATAATGTTAATCTTTACCCCTTTATAGTTAATGGCAGTATTCTTTGCCAGGATAGTAATACCCCGTTCACGTTCCAAGTCATTAGAGTCCATGATCCTTTCTACATTTTGAATCTGCTGATTAGACCTAAATGTACCGCTCTGCTTAAGCAATTGATCCACAAGTGTAGTCTTACCATGATCAACATGGGCAATAATTGCAACATTACGTATATCGTCTCTTACTAGCTGTGTCATGTTACTCCTTAAATGTGCCATACATTATTATTAATGTACATGGACTTTTCACAAATAAAAAAGCCGCAACGAAAACCGTAGCAGCTTTATAAGATATTAATTTTATTTTATTCAGTAAGCCTATTATCTACGTTATTGATTGTATGTACATATTTTACTAATAAAACCTTTATTGTCAATGAAAATGAGTTGTAAATAAAATATTTAATTTTCAACAATCTATGTTATTTTTCAAAACTATTTCAATAATTATGGGTTGTCTTTTACCTTGCCCTAATTACCTAGAACGGTTATCATATGTAATTATGAATACAGTAGCAGGTATTGATATAGGTTCAACAACTACAAAAATCGTAATAATGCGGGGACACACTATCCTTGGCTCAAAGATATCCTCCACAGGAACTAATTGCAAGAGGACTGTGAAGCTATTATTTGATGAGATGCTGGAAGATTATAATCTAAAAGAAGATGAAATTGAATATACTGTAGCCACAGGATACGGTCGCAGGATGATTCTGACCAATGAAATTATTACAGAAATAACCGCTAACGCTAAGGCAGCCAAATGGCTCATGAGTAAGAAGGTAAACGTAAGAACCCTTATTAATATTGGCGGACAGGATTGCAAGGTAATCGCCTTGGACAATAATGGTATAATGGTGGATTTTGCCATGAACGACAAATGCGCTGCCGGAACGGGGAGATTCTTGGAAGTTATGAGTCGTGTCCTAGAGGTGGAGTTGGACGAGTTAGGAATACTGTCCGAACGGGCAGAGGACATACCAGACATAAATAGCTTGTGCACAGTTTTCGGCGAATCTGAGGTCATTTCACTATTATCTCAAGGAAGACGGGTAGAAGATATCATTGCCGGCATTCATAAATCTATAGCTAAACGGCTAGGAACAATGGTCAAGAAGGTCGGTGTTAAAGAATCAGTATTTTTTGACGGAGGTCCTGCCTTTAATCAAGGACTAAAGAAAGCGTTGGAACAAGAATTAGGGATGGTTTTACACGTTCCACCTGATCCGCAGATCACTACAGCTTTAGGTGCAGCTATCATTGCACACGAACACTTTACCAAAAAGCACGTAGATTAATAATTTCCAGTGCAACAATATTTGATATATTTCTCACAATAATGATAGTTAATTATTACGTTTCTTTGAAAGTCTTTCTTCATACTTTATAATAGTATCCTCTTGTTCCATCGTTTCAATTGATCCTGGTCTTTTCTTACGTACTTCTGAGATAGCCTTTCTTGCGCTATGACCCTTGCTTACAAGATAGCAGGCTAGCATAGTACCCGTCCTGCCAATCCCAGCCTCACAATGGACAACAATTTTCTTCTTTGAAGATGCAAGATTGTTTATAAAATTTACAAACTCCTCAATTTGTTCCTGAGTTGGCGTTGCAAGGTCGGCAATAGGAATGTGTTTGTACTCAAATCCAAATTCTTCTATCAAAGTCTTATGCAAAGGTATTTCGGTTAATGATACTATTGCCTCGATTCCATTGTCCTTAAGAAATTCAAGGTCTGCCACAATTGGCATAGGTCTTGCCATACCAGCAATCTCTTCTTTTATCAGCCAACTAAAATTTCTAGGCATTTGTATCTTTTATAAGTTTATTAAGCATTTCTTGTACAGCTTCTAAAGGCAAACCAACTACGTTTGAATAGCTGCCATCAATTTTTTCAATAAACTTTCCCCCTTCACCTTGAATAGCATACGCACCAGCTTTGTCTATTGGTTCACCAGAGCTAACATACTTCTCAATTTCTTTTTCTGATACATTCTTCATTTTAATGTGTGTCCGCTCAATCCGCAACAATTTCTTTTTTGATGGTACATCTATTATACATACACCAGAAATAATATCATGTTCTGAATTGCAAAGTTTCGAAAGTATTCTTCTGGCATCAATTGTATCTTTAGGTTTACCCAAAACACACATGTCATGTAAAACAATCGTATCTGCACCTATAACTATAGCGTTTTCCACTTTTCTGGCAACATCATTAGCTTTCAGGAAGGCAAGATTCTGCACCAACTCAGTCGGTGAAACATCGCTATAAATGCATTCATCTATCTCATGTGGTATAACTTCGAAATAATATCCTAATAATTTTAATAAAGCAACCCGCCTTGGCGAGTTTGATGCAAGTACAAGACGTTTATTTAACACAATTTTCTTTTTGGATAAAAAAACCCTTCTACTTAACTAAAGCAGAAGGGTAAAGATATTTTACTTTAACAAACAACGAAATAATTTCATTATGGTGTAGTAACTTTTGGTTTGATTTCCTCCGCTTGCTGCGTTTCAGCTGATATACCTTCAACTAATTCAAAAATTACTCTTGAAGCATTATCATTGAGTCGCCTTCCTAGCATTCGTAATTTTCTATCCCTGCCATCCATTTTATATTCAAGCTCTGGTATTTTCCCAACGTTACTACCTGATAAAACACCTAATCGAGTTCCTGATAATTTTAATATTCTTGTATATCCACCATTTCGATTCATAAATCTTTGTGCAATGCCACCAGTTTCACGCCATTGTCCTTCTCCAAATAGCTTTTTTACAACATCAGTATTTCTTAGACTTGAAATTGCCTGACGATAACAATGTATATATCCTGGTTTATCAGTATCCTTTTTTAATAGTCCTTTTTTAGCGACTGTGATTATCTTCTCTGCAAATGAGCGTGTCTCTTTAGCCTTTTCAAGTGTTGTAATAATTCTTCCATATGTAAGAAGGCTATTAGTAATGTTCTGCCTTAACGACTTTCTATGTGCACCAGTTCTTGATAAATGTCTTCCTCTCATCCTGTGTCTCATAATTATCCTTTCCTTTTACATTTGCTTATTTGTCACAGCCATTCCTATAGTTAAATTGAGTTGTGTCAATTTATTCTTTACTTCTTTCAATGTAGTTTTACCAAAATTTTTAATCTCTAGAAGTTGTTCTTCAGTTTTTGCTACAAGAGCACCCACTGTTTTTATGTCTGCAGTTTCAAGGCAATTAGATGCTCTTACTGAAAGATCTAATTCACTTATAGGCATAGCTAGTTTTTTATTAAGCTCTTCTTCAGATATTTGCGGAACCGATTCAATTCCCATCCTTTTTTCAATTTGTTGTAATTCACGACCAATATCAAAGTATTGTACAAACGGATTCAAATGTTTTCTCAAAATTTTCGCTGCCTCAACGAGTGCCATCTCTGAAGATACTACACCGTTCGTCCATATTTCCATAATGAGCCTATCGTAATTTGTACGTCTGCCAACACGTGTTTCTTCAATTTTATAACAAACATTTCTAACTGGCGAGAATAACGAATCCACAGCTATTAGTCCAACTTCTTGTTCCTCGGGTTCATTTTCTTCAGCAGTCACATAGCCACGTCCCTTTCTCACTTCCATTTCTACTTTAAAATTTGTGTCCTCTGAAAGGGTGGCAATATGTAAATCCCCATTTATAATCTCTACATTACCATCTGTTATAATATCATTTGCTTTTACTTCGCCTTTTTTATTTGCCTCAATCTTAATTATTTTAGGCTGGTCAGTGTGTGGTTTTACAACAAGACTTTTGATATTCAACATTATATCTGTTACATCTTCTACAACACCCGGAATATGTGTAAATTCATGAGTGATATTATTTATTTTAACTGATACAACAGCACTACCCTCCAATGAAGAAAGTAAAATTCTACGTAAACTATTCCCAATAGTATGACCAAAACCACGTTCAAAAGGAGCTGCTATAAATTTGCCATATTTATCGGTCAAAGTCTCTTTTTCCACATCTACACGGACTGGAAGTTCAAGACCTCTCCACCTTATTCGCATATTTTCCCCCCTAATCTAGTTAATAAGGGATTTCAAAATAAATAAATTAAATTTTTTGATATTATCCAAAGAAAAACAAAACTCTGTGCGGCAATGTTAATTGCATCTGTTGACTTTACAATTGTGGAATGAATTTAAACGACAAAATTTTTTATTTAGAACACAGTTCTATAATTAACTGTTCTTGTACAGAAATTGAAACATCTTCCCTTGTAGGAAGTTGCGTTACTACTCCTTCAGGTACATCCGCTCTTGATTCAATCCATGCAGAAATATTTCTGCCCTTTAATAATTCAATATTTGCTTTAATAATATTCAAACTCGTTTCACAGTTCTTTGGTTTTATAACATCGCCAACTCTTACAAGGTAAGAAGGAATATTTACTTTTTTATCATTTACTGTTATATGACCATGTCGAATAATCTGTCTTGCGGCTTTTCTAGAAGGAGCGTAAGATAGCAGATACAAAACATTATCCAACCTTCTCTCTAACATAATCAAAAGACTTTCCCCTGTATTCCCTTTTTGTCTTTCTGCCTTTTGAATATAGTTTTGAAATTGTCTCTCTAACATCCCATAAAAACGCTTGGTTTTCTGCTTTTCTCTAAACTGGATACCATATTTTGATAATTTACCTCTGCCCCAAGTAAACTGACCGGGAGGGTACTTTCGCTTTGTAACTGCACACTTTACCGTATCACATCTTATTCCTTTAAGGAATAACTTTTCGCCCTCTCTTCTACACAATCTACATTGCGGTCCTATATATCTTGCCATATCAGTCCTTTCTTAAACTTCTTTTAAAACTTAATTATACTCTGCGTTTTTTTCTTGGCCTACATCCGTTATGAGGAAGTGGTGTCACATCTTCAATTGCTTTCAAACTCAAACCCGACGATTGAAGTGCTGTGATAGCAGATTCTCGTCCGGGACCGGGTCCTTTTACCCTTATTTCAATTTCCTGAACACCGTACTTCTTTGCTTTGTCAGCAGCACTTGTAGCTGCTTTTTGAGCGGCAAAGGGTGTGCTCTTGCGCGAACCTTTAAAACCGACTGTGCCAGCACTTGCCCAACATATGGTTTCACCATTAACGTCTGATATTGTTACATACGTATTATTAAAAGTAGCTTTAATGTTTGCTATAGCCCGTGTAACATTACGTCTTATTTTTTTCTTACCAACAGTTGTCATATTTGATTTTCATCCCCTTGTATTAAATTAAATATCTCAATTTATAGTTGCGTTAACCGACTATTTCGATTTTGCTAACAATCATTAAAATAATTTTTTAATATAAATTTGGCATTAAACATCTCGTCTAGTCTTTTATATTTATCCATATTATATTTTCTGTTTCCTTTTTTTCTTCTAGCTATAATCATTAAATTTTTCGGAGTATATTTAGGAGATACAACCTCAACAAGTTTAACATGATAACCAGCACCGGTAAGAAATTGTGCCCTTAAACCCTCAGTTAGAATGTCGGCAAAACGATATCTTAAAAGTCCAAAATCCGTTAAATCAACCAGTGGATGTCCAATTTTTAAACGACCACGTATCTGGTTTTCACAACACGGAACCACTATTATATATTTTGCCCCTAATTTAATACCTTTAGCAATTGTTTCATCTGTTGCAATATCACACGCATGCAAAGCAATCACAATATCAATTTGTTTTTCTGGTTGAGCATCTATAGTTCTAGAATTGATAAAATGCATATTTCTGTATCCGAGACGCTCTTTAATATGATTGCATTTATCAATCAGTATTTTATTGGTATCCACTCCGTAAAAAAATGTATTTATATTATACCGTTCAGAAAGTATATAATTTAGTGCAAAAGATAAATATGATTTACCACAAGAACAGTCAAGAAATATAATTTCTTTGTTTTGTGAATAAGTATCAACAATTCTTATAACTTGCTCACAAAATCCTATTACTTCATTGAACTTTTTTATTTCCCGTTCATCACCTGTTTGGTTAATATCTAGCGCAAGGTTTTTTAACAACTCTTTGCTGGATTTTAATATCTCCTCAATTGTTTCTTTGCTTTCTGCAGTTATTCCCATTTAAGTAGCCTTGCTCAATCATGGAAATGAAACAGTATCAAACTAACCCAGTTCTTTTACACTTTTCTTTCCCGCCACGGTCTTTTTGCGACCTTTTCTTGTGCGTGCATTTGTTCTTGTTCTTTGTCCTCTCACTGGCAGACCAGTTTTGTGGCGTAAACCACGATAACAATTAATACTTTTCATACGAACAATATTCTGCATTTCTTGCCTACGCAACTGGCCTTCAATGGAAAAATTCTTTTCAATATACGCGCCCAACATGCTCAATTGGTCTTCATGAAGGTCTTTAGCTCGTACGCTCTCATTTATATTTAGATCTTTTAATATCTTTTGTGATAAAGCCTTTCCAATCCCATAAATATAAGTAAGCGCTATAACTATCCTTTTGTTTGCAGGAATATCATTTCCGGCAATTCTCGGCATTTAACAATTCCTTTCTTTTGTTTTTACTAAGTCAGACTTTAAACAATATTATTACCCTTGCCTCTGTTTATGGCGAGGATTTGTACAGATTACGCGAACTATATTTTTCCTTCTTACTATCTTACAGTTTTCACAAATTCGCTTAGCAGACGATCTTACCTTCATATTTTATCATCCTATAATACTTAATACTCGATTATTGAGTAAAAACTAAACTTGTCTATATATAATTCTACCTTTATCAAGATCGTATGGCGACATTTCGATTGTCACTTTATCACCAGGTAATATCTTGATAAAGTGCATCCGCATCTTCCCGGAAACATGAGCTAGTACTTTATGACCGTTCTGCAATTCTACCCAAAACATCGCATTGGGAAGTGCTTCCCTAACAGTCGCTTCTACTCTAATTGGTTCTTCTTTTGGCATTTTTAAAAGAAATAATTAAGATTTTTTATATTGTTAAAACATCTGCTCCATCTTCAGTGACCACAATTGTGTGTTCAAAATGAGCAGATAATTTTCTATCCTTAGTCACAACCGTCCATTTATTATTTAATACTTCAGTATCGTATTTACCCACACATATCATTGGTTCGATTGCAATCGTAACCCCCGGCATCAATATTTCATCCGCATCCAATAACGCTTTGCTTACAAAATTTGGTACCTGTGGGTCTTCATGCATACATCTTCCAATACCATGGCCTGTATAATTTCTAATAACAGAATAACCATTATCCTCGACGTACTCCTGTATTGTTCTTGAAATTATAGACAGCATTTCATTTGATTTTATTGCTTTAATTGCTAGACAAAGGGACTTTTCACAAACATCAAGCAGCCTTTGAGCTTCAGCAGTAATTTCCCCTATTGGTATTGTCAATGCTGCGTCAGCAACGTATTTACGATAACCAACTCCAACATCTATACTAAGAATGTCTCCATTCCGCAACTTTCTCTGTCCTGGAATACCATGTACAACTTCTTCATTTATAGAAGTACATATACTTTTCGGGAATCCTCTATAGCCCTTAAAAATCGGTATTCCACCCTGTCTTACAATAAATTTTTCAATCTCTGTATTTATATAATCTGTCGTTACATCTTTACTAGCAATCTCTTTGGCTAATCTTAATGAATTCGCTACAATCTTGCCCGCTGCCCTCATTATTTCGATTTCTCTGGGCGATTTACGAACTATCAACTCAAACTACTCCGCGGCTAATCAATGGTTTTTTTTGCAATGTACAATTAATAATATCCGACACTTCTTTTGTAATCGCTTCTATACCGGCGTCACTTGAAATTTGTTTCAAAATACTTTTCTTTTTATAATACGTAATTAAATCCTCTGTCTGTTCATGATAAACCCTTAATCTTTCTAACACTGTTTCAGGTTTATCATCTGCACGTTGGTTCAACTTCCCACCACACTTATCACAAATTCCATCTTTCGACGATGGAACGAATTCTACATGATAGTTTGTTCCACAGATTCCGCAAAGCCGCCTACCAGACAATCTGAGAACTACACTTTCCTCTGATACAGAGAAATAAAAAACCAAATCTAATTTATCCCCAAGATTTTTTAGCGTTTCATCCAACACTTTTGCTTGAGAAAGTGTCCTTGGGAACCCATCTAAAATATAACCAGTCTTACAATCTTTTTTTACTATACGGTCTTTAATGATGTCAACAACTATCTGATCGGGTACTAATAACCCTTTTTCTATATAATATTTCGCCTTCATACCTGTATCGGTGCCAGTCTCAACTGCTTCTCTTAGCAAATTACCAGAAGATATATGGGGTATTTTTTTTCCTTTACTTATAGTTTCAGCTTGTGTACCTTTACCTGCACCGGGAGGACCAAGAAATACAATCCTCATCCCATTCTTCCTCTGATTCGGGTACCACCACTTAAAAACCCGCTATATTGCCTCATAATCATGTGTGATTCAATCCTTTGAACCATATCAAGTGCTACACCAACAATAATAAGCAACCCCGTACCGCCATAAAAACCAGCTATAGCACGGTTAAGTTCAAAACCACCCGCTACGAGTTTAGGCAAAATTGCTATTAATGCCAGAAAAGCTGCACCAGCCAACGTTATCTTGCCCATAATTCCTTCCAGATATTCTGAAGTTCTTTGTCCCGGCCTGATTCCTGGAATAAAACTTCCATAATCTTTCATGTTACTTGACATTTCCTTTGGATTGAATTGAATAGCAGTCCAAAAATAGCAGAAAAACGTTATAAGAAGTATATAAAGCATAACATAAATTACCCCACCTTGCAAAACTTCTGATAGGCGAGAAGTAATCCAATAGCCAAAACTCCCTGGATCAAACCTAACTTGGATGCCCTGCATAATGGCGGCAGGAAAGATTAACAAGGATTGCGCAAATATAATTGGCATCACACCAGCCTGATTCACACGAAGAGGTAAGTAATGTCTCTGCCCACCATACACCTTTCTTCCGCGTGTATGTTTTGCCTGCTGCACAGGTATACGTCTTTGACCCTGGGTAATATATATGACTCCACCAACAATGGCAAGAAACATACCTATAAGAACTAATAGTTTTACGATACCGATTTGATGCTCAGATGGAGTTACAGAAAATGTGAAATTTTGCATTACTTGAGAGAAAGCCGATGGCAAACGATCAATGATACCAACCATAATTACTATTGAAATTCCACTGCCAATTCCATGCTCTTCGATTTGCTCTCCAATCCACATCATTATCATTGTACCTGTTGTTAAAAGAAGGGCAGCCATCATCTGAAATCCAACACCCTGAAGATAGACAGGAATAACAGGAACACCGTTGAACTCAACAGTATAAAGTGTTCTTGTCATAATAAATGCCTGAAAGAGACATAGTCCAACTGTAGTAAGTCGCGTATATTGATTAATTTTTTTCCGGCCGGCATCACCTTCTTTTTGCAATTTTTCTAAATATGGTATGACACCAACTAAAAGTTGAAAAATAATGGACGCACTAATGTAAGGCATTACCCCTAAACCAAATATTGCGCCAGAAGCTAAAGCGCCACCAGCAAACATATCTACCAATCCCAATAACTGTCCGACACCAGTTTGTGTAAATTGATTAAAATATGATTTTAATACTGTTGTGTCAATTCCCGGAATTGGTATATAAACCCCAATACGACACAAAGCAATTAAGCCTAGGGTTATTAATACCTTTTTGCGTAATTCTGGAATTCTAAATATGTTTCCAAATTGTTCAATCATGATATGATCTTTACTTCTCCACCAACTGCTTTTATCTTTTCTGCTGCAGTCATACTAAATTTGTTTGCCACTACAGTCACAGAATTTTTAATTTCACCATCACCCAATACTTTTATACCGTCGTCTAAAACCTTCTTTATAATCCCAGCTTCTTTTAACCTTTTTGCATCTACAACAGTTCCTTTATCAAACTGCGCAATATCTTTTATATTGACAATCGTATACTTCTTTTTAAATGGATTATTAAAACCTCTTTTTGGTAAACGGCGAAAGAGCGGAGTTTGTCCACCTTCAAATTGTATCGATGTTTCATTACCTGATCTTGCAGTTGCCCCTTTACCACCTCTACATGAGGTCTTTCCCATCCCTGACCCTCTACCACGACCCACTCTCTTCTTACGTTTTCTATCAAAAGGTATTGCTTTTACATCGGCGAGATTCATTCTATTTTTACTCCCCTTAACTCTTCTATCTCTTCTTTTGTCCTTAGAGCAGTTAATCCTGCTAAAGTTGCTTTAACAACATTAAGCGGGTTCTTCTTACCATAACATTTTGTTAAAATATTTTTTATTCCTGCCAACTCAAGTACAGCTCGCGCCGAAGCACCGGCTTTAATTCCCGTCCCAGGTGAAGCAGCCTTTAAGAATACATTTGCAGCCTTATATCTTCCCCATACGGTATGTGGTATCGTATCGCCTTTTAACGGAATTTTAACTAGCTGTTTTTTAGCTTCTTTAACCGCTTTATTAACAGCATTAGGCACCTCTCGCGCCTTACCAAACCCGATACCAACACTTCCCTTTTTGTCACCAACAACCACAAGGGCACTAAAACTCATAGATTTACCACCCTTTGTTACGGTTGTACAGCGGTTAATCTTTACAACTGTTTCTTCTAAATTTATAGGTTCTTCCAGACGTGCCAAATGAATCTCCTTGTAAGAATCAAAACTTTAGAAACTCAAACTGTGCTTTCTTGCACTTTCAGCTAAAGCCTTTATCCTGCCATGATACTTATAGCCGCTTTTATCAAATACAACTTTTATTATACCTTTTTTTTTCGCTTCTTCTGCAATCTTTTTTCCTACAATCTCTGCAGCCTTTATATTTCCTCCATACTGAATCTGAGTACGGATATCAGGAGATTGTGTTGATGCAGCTACCAGAGTCTTTCCTTCGATATCATTAATAATTTGACAATAGATATGCTTTAAACTTCTATAGACGCTTAAACGCGGTCTTTCGTTGGTCCCAACTACTTTACGTCTTGTTCTAATGTGACGTCTTATTCTTTTGCGTAATTTTTCTTTTATACGATTCATAGTTAATGCCCATTAATAAACTAACTACTATGCTGCACCAGATGTAAATGCCTTTCCAGCCTTCCTTCTAATAACTTCACCTTCATACTTAATCCCCATCCCTTTGTATGGTTCAGGTGGCTTTACTTCCCTTATCACCGCTGAAAACTGTCCCACCATCTGTTTATCAGGACCTGAAATTGTTAATTTTGCGGGGTTTGTTGGATTTGTAATATCCACCTTTATCCCTTTTGGAACCTCCATAGTAACTGGATGAGTATATCCGAGCGATAATACAAGATCTTTACCTTGCACTTTAGCATTATATCCAAGTCCAACAATTTCGAGATTTTTAGAATAACCTTTAGTCACACCTAAAACCATATTTGATATAAGTGCCCGAGTTAATCCATGCAATGCTTTATAATATTTTTCGTCTGAAGATCTTTTAACTAATATTTGTTTATCTTGTTGGTTATATTCCACTGTAATATCAGGATGAAAGGGCTGGTTTAACTTACCTTTTGGACCTTCAATATTCACAATATTACCACTTATTGTAACTTTAACATCGCTCGGAACCTTAATTGTTTGTCTTCCTATTCGTGACATTTTAAATCCTCTATCCAAACAAAACACCTATGACACAATACAAAGAAGCTCACCACCCACTTTTAATTTTCTACATTCTTTGTCGCTAATAATCCCTTTTGATGTAGAGTATATCGCTGTCCCAATTCCACCTAAAATTTTCTCAATTTCATCTACTTTCTTATAAATCCGCCTACTCGATTTACTCACCCTCTCAATTCTATTTATCACTTGCTGTTTTAAAGGACCATACTTTAGATAAATTCTAATTGTTGGTTGCTTTTCATCAATGGATATCTCTTTATAATCCTTTATAAAACCATCTTCCTTTAACAACTTTACTATTGCCTTCTTAACCTTAGACGAAGGTACGTCTACGCTTTCTCTCATAATTACGCTTGCATTTCTAACACACGTAAGCATGTCAGAAATCGGATCAGTCATACACATTATTATCTTCCTTTATTTAATACAATATCTAAATCTTATTTTTTATATTTCTACCAACTTGCTTTCTTTACTCCTGGAATCTCACCCTTTGAAGCAAGCTGTCTAAAGCAAAGCCTACAAATTTGAAATTTTCTATAATAAGCTCTGCGACGGCCACATAACTTGCATCTGTTATACTTCCTCGTCTTGTATTTAGGTTCTTTTTTCGACTTTTCTATCAGACATTTTCTTGCCATTAATACTCCTTATTCTGACCTAAAAGGCATACCTAACAATTTTAATAACTCACACGATTGTGCGTTTGAATTACCCGTGATTACCAGTGTAATATCCATACCTTGAACAAATTCAACCGTATCAATGTTTATTTCTGGAAATACAATCTGTTCTGTAAGACCTAAGGTATAATTTCCACGCCCATCAAATGCCTTTGGTGAAAGGCCCCGAAAGTCTTTTATTCTCGGCAATACGATACTGATCAAACGGTCTAAAAACTCAAACATCCTTTTCCCACGAAGTGTCACCTTACATCCAATATGTTGCCCCTTGCGAAGTTTAAATCCAGCTATAGCCTTTTTTGCCTTCGTTATTAGAGGCTTTTGTCCAGTAATTACAGATAGATGTTTTGATGCCTCCTCCACAAGTTTTTTGTTTTCTATTGCCCTCCCTATACCCATATTAACAACAATCTTTTGTAGCTTGGGTACAGATAATTTGTTTTTATAGCTAAACTTATTCATCAACTGTGACACTACTTGTTGCTGGTATTTTTCTAATAATCTCACCATATTTATATCCTTGAGCTTCATTCAGCCGATATTATTTCCGATCCGCAATTAACACACACACGAAGCTTATTGCCATTTTCTAATATCTTCTTTTTTGTTCTGACCCCCTTGCCGTTTTTTTCACAATTTTTATTTTGGCATATAGGTAGCACATTCGCAATTGATATGGATGCCTCTTTTTGTATTCTCCCACCTTGTGGATTTATTTGGCTTGGCTTTGTATGTTTATAAACTAATTTTATACCTTTTAATATAACCCGATTTTTTTCTCGTAATACTTTTATAACCTTTCCCGTTTTACCGGCTTCATTGCCAGACATCACAGCTACTAAATCATTCTTACAAACATGCATAACTATCTCCAAAAGTATTATTTAACTTTAAGTTATCTTTTAACCGAATCTGTCTAAACTACTTCCGCCGCTAAAGATATTATCTTCATAAAGTTCTTTTGTCTTAATTCCCTAGCCACTGCGCCGAATATACGAGTGCCCCTTGGGTTACCATCATTGTCAATAATAACAATGGCATTTTTATCAAATTTCAAATATGATCCATCTTCTCTTCGTACATTCTTTTTTGTCCGCACAACTACCCCTTTTACAACCTCTCCCTTTTTTACAACTCCACCAGGAATCGCCTTCTTTACCGCAGCCACAATAATATCACCAACTGTTGCATATCTTCTGCCAGAACCACCTAAAACTTTTATACATTTGGCCCTTTTAGCGCCACTATTATCAGCAATTTCTAATTTTGTTTGTTCCATTATCATTTTAATATTCCCTACATAATTTTAAATCTTTGCTTTATCAATGATACGAACTAGCTTTGTACTTTTTGTTTTACTTAACGGCCTCATCTCAATAATCTCAACCTTGTCACCAACTTTTGCCTGATTATTTTCATCATGCGCCTTATAAATTGAAGATCTTTTTATATACTTACCATATCTGGGATGTTTTACTAAACGCAGTACCTCAACCGTTATTGTTTTCTGCATCTTCTTTCCTGTCACTATCCCAACAATTTTCCTCTTTCTGCCTCTTTCGCTTCCAGCACTCATTTTAACTTACTCCTCCTTCTTTTTTGAGATGTTTATTTATACCCAAATCCATCTCTTTAAGGATAGTATTTAATCTTGCAATGTTCTTTCGTATATCTTTTCTCTGTGCCGGACTTCGAGTTTCACCAGCCTGCCATTGAAATCGTACATTTAATAATTCCCTTTTACTAGCATCAATTTCATCTAAAATTTCCTGCCTAGACTTAATTCTAATTTCACTAGCCTTCAAACTGTCTTTCTCCTTTGTACAAGCCGTACTTTAACAGGCATTTTATGAGCTATTCTGTTAAATGTCTGCCTTGCTATTTCTTCGTTGATACCACTCAATTCATATACAATAGTTCCAGGTTTCACGACTGCAACCCAAAACTCTGGTTCTCCCTTACCTTTACCCATACGGGTTTCAATAGGTTTTGATGTTACTGATTTGTGAGGGAAAACCCTAATAGTCAACTTGCCTTCTCTTGGAAGGTACTGAGAGGCAGATACCCTTCCGGCCTCAAGTTGCTGGGCTGTAATCCATCCGGGCTCCAAAGATTGCATGCCAAATTCGCCGAAAGCTACTGTATTACACTTTGTTGCATTTCCTTTAATTTTTTGCCTTTGCGTCTTCCTGAACTTCACTCTCTTTGGCATCAGGCGCATATTTTTTCTCCTTATTGGAACTAACCAAACCTTTGTAAATCCACACTTTTACCCCAATTACTCCATACGTCGTTTTGGCCTCTGCAAAACCATAATCTATGTCTGCCCTTAGTGTATGCAAAGGAATACTTCCTGTTGTCATTTTTTCAGCTCTGGCAATCTCTGCCCCACCCAATCGTCCTGCTACACGGATCTTCACACCCTTTGCACCTGCATCTATCGAAGCATCCATTGCTTTTTTCATAGTCCTTCTAAAAGCAGCACGTTTTTCTAATTGTTCAGCTATGCTTTCTGCAACAAGTTGCGCCTGAAGCTCAGGTTTTGTAATTTCTTTTATCTTTATAACTACCTCACGACCAATAAGTTTTTGTATCTCATCTTTAAGCTTATCAACTTCTGCTCCTTTTCGGCCAATAATCAAACCAGGACGTGCAGTATGCAACGTTACTTTTGCATCTTGTCTGGTTCTTTCTATCTCTATAAATGAGATACCTGCAAAACCATAATTTTTTTTAATTACCTTTCGCATCTTCTGGTCTTCTACAAGCAAAGTGCCAAAAGATTTTTTATCGGCATACCAAAGAGACTTCCATCCCTGAGTAATACCTAACCTTAAGCCTATCGGGCAAACCTTTTGACCCATCTTATCTCCTCATTATTTACTGTTAATACTATTAACTTTTATACCTTTACTTTTTTTAGATAAAACAACTGTTATGTGACTTGAACGTTTTAAAATGGGTACCGACATACCACGGGGTCTACAACGCTGCCATTTTCTGGTAGGCGCACAATCCACTAAAGCCTGTGTTACACACAGGGAATCAACGTCTACATCTAAATTTTCGTTTGCAGTAGCTATTGCAGCCCTTAACACTTTATCAATCATGTAAGATGCCCGTTTATGCGTTACCCTTAAAATTCTTAAAGCATCGTTAACCGATTTACCACGAATAAGGTCTATAACATATCTTGCCTTTCGCGGTGATATCCTAGCATACTTATAACAGGATCTAAATTCCATGGTTCTATAACCTTTAACCTTTCAGTGCAATACACAAATATTTATCTTTACAACTTACTAACCGTGCGGGGTCTCCTTTTTCTTCACGCCCCCATGTGCTCTAAAAGTTCGTGTCTGTGCAAACTCTCCTAGCTTATGCCCTACCATATCATCTGTAACAAAAAGTTTGTGAAATATTTTACCGTTATGAATCATAAAAGTATGAGAGACAAAATCCGGTATGATAGTACAACTTCTAGCCCATGTTTTTATAGGTTCACTACTCCCAATTTCTTTTTGTTTCAATACTTTTTGCATTAACTTACTATCAACGTATGGCCCCTTTTTAACGGAACGACTCATAACATCTCCTAAGTACTAATTTTATACCTTATAAATTACCCCTCGCACCGATCCTTCTTCTGCGAATAATAAATTTATTGCTTAATGCCTTCTTTTTTCTAGTTTTTCCACCCTTTGCCAACAAACCCGTTCTGGAACAAGGATGTCTTCCACCACCACTTCTGCCTTCACCGCCACCCAAAGGATGTGCTACTGGATTTTGTGCAACACCTCTGACACGAGGCCTTATCCCCATCCAACGTTTTCTACCTGCTTTTCCTAATCTGATATTATTATGATCAAGATTTCCAAGTTGACCTATTGTTGCCCTACATTCGGCAAATACTTTTCTTACCTCTCCAGATGGAAGCACTATGTGTGCATAATCCCCTTCTTTAGCTAGCAATTTAGCCATACCGCCTGCGGAACGAACCATCTGTCCTCCTTGACCAACACGCAACTCAATATTATGAACATCTAAACCTAATGGTATATTTTTTAGCGGCATACAATTGCCAATTTCAGGTTCTACTTTTTCACCGGACATTAAAGTTTGACCTACCTGTATTTTTTCTGGCGCAAGTATATATCTTTTTTCACCATCTGCATAATGTAACAATGCAATACGAGACGATCTATTTGGATCATATTCTATACTTGCAACTTTAGCTGGAATATTATCCTTTCTGCGTTTGAAATCAACAATTCTATAATGTCTTCTACTTCTTCCGCCTATATGTTCAGCTGTTATTTTACCCTCTGTGTTTCTGCCCCCAGTTTTTCTCAAAGGTTCTAATAACGATTTTTCAGGTTTGGTCCTTGTAATTTCTGAAAAGTCTGAAACACTTGCAAACCTTCTGCCTGCTGTTGTTGGCTTATAATATTTAATACCCATAATGTTTATCCTTTTCTGCTATTTTTTAAGACCTTAATAACCAAAATCTATAGTACTTCCTTCTTTCAATGTAATAATAGCCTTTTTCCAATCTCTTGTTTTACCCAATTTGAACCGAACCCTTCTACTCTTACCTTTTCTAACAAGGGTCCTGACATCGTGAACTTTTACATTAAAGAATTTCTCTATTGCACTCTTTATCTGAATTTTATTTGCCCTTAAATCAACTTCAAAATGATATGAGTTTGTTGTCTCTCCATCAGCAACACTCTTTTCAGTTCGTAAAGGTCTCTTTATTATATTATAATTGTCCATGCAGTATGCAACTCCTATCTTATATTACTGAATGCTTCCTTTGTTATTAATATTTTTTTTGACCTGAGAACTTCGTAAGCGTTAAGTTCTGCACTCGGCATTACTCTTATATAAGGAATGTTCCTGGCTGACTTCCAAACGATTTCATCTGCCTTTGGTATTACTATAAGACACCTATCACCATTAATCCCTAATGTTTTTAATATTTCTACTATCTGCCTTGTTTTGGGAGCGTCAAAATTTAAATCTTCCACCACAACCATCTCGTTGTCTCGAACCTTTGATGCCAATGCTGAGAAAAGAGCCAGTTTTCTTGCTTTTTTAGGAATTGAGTAAGAATAATCTCTTGGTTTCGGTCCAAACGCCACACCGCCTCCTTTCCAAAGAGGCGAACGGATACTTCCTGCCCTTGCCCTACCTGTATGTTTTTGCACCCAAGGTTTTCTACCACCACCCGCTACCTCGGCTTTTGTTTTTGTAGATGCCGTCCCCTGCCTTTTGTTTGCTTCGTACATAATTACTGCATCACGCAGCAATCTGTTTCTAATACGCTTACCAAACCTCTCCTCGTCTAACGGCATTTTATCTACTTTCTCACCTTGTTTGTTATACACTTGTATTTCCATACTTTTATTTACCTATAGTTTTTACATTAACTTTGTTTAATATAAGATAACTTCCCTTATGTCCAGGAATGGCACCTTTAACAAATAATAAATTTCTGTCTTTATCTATCTTGACTATGTCAATATTCTTTATTGTTACGCGTTCACAACCTAAATGACCTGCCATTTTTTTCCCACGAACTACCCTTCCAGGGTCGGTGTTGGAACCAATCGAACCAGGCGGTCTATGCCGTGTAGACCCATGGGTTTGTGCGCCACCCTTAAAATTCCATCTCTTCATCACACCTGCATATCCCTTCCCCTTAGTAATGCCAATCACATCTACCATCTTAACGTTATTAAATATGTCAAGTGTTATACTTTGTCCTAATTTAAACTCCGCACCTTTATCAGGCGTTAGTTCCCTTATAAATCTCTTGGGTTCTGCCGCAGCCTTTGCTGCAGCACCAATTTCAGGCTTATTCGCAACTTTTCTTTTTTTATCATCAAACCCAAGCTTTACCGCATTGTACCCATCTTTTTCCACGGTTTTTATTTGCATTACACTACATGGCCCGGCTTGAATTAGAGTTACCGGAATGATAATACCATCCCCAGTGTATATCTGAGTCATTCCTATTTTTTTCCCTAGAAAACCACTTAACATCTTAATCACACCTCAATCTATTCAAATAATCGTTTTCTGAATTATGCCTTTATCTTAATCTCTATTCCCGCCGGCATATTAATTTTATTTAATGCATCCATTGTTTTTGCAGTAGGCTCAACAATATCAATCAATCTTTTATGTGTTCTTATCTCAAACTGTTCTCTTGACTTTTTATCAACATGTGGCGACCTCAAAACGGTATACCTTTCTATACGGGTAGGCAAAGGAACTGGACCAAATACTTTTGCTCCGGTACGTTTCGCCGTTTCCACAACTTCTAAAGCCGATTGATCCAATATCCTATGATCGTAAGCTTCCATTCGTATTCTTATTTTCTGATCCAGCACCATAACACTCCAATAAAGACTGATTAGAACCTTAATTTGCAAAAAGAAATCATGTTATCACACAATTAAACAAAGTCAATACCAAAATCTAACTTTATTCAATAATTTTAGTAACGACTCCTGCGCCGACAGTCTTTCCGCCTTCTCGAATAGCAAACCTCAACCCCTCATCCATCGCCACAGCCGTCAATAACTCCACATTTACCTTCACATTGTCACCAGGCATC
>MHXP01000089.1 GCA_001824485.1 Planctomycetes bacterium GWA2_39_15
GTGACAATGGCGATACCTTCCCGGATATTGATAGCCACATTTTTTTTTCTAAAAAATGCCTTGCTTATTCCTCCCAGAACGCCTGTAATGATAATGGTATAAATAAATGCCCACACCGCCGCATCGTCCCTATAGTAAAATGCAACACCAAGCGGAACAAGGAGGATACCAGCCAACATGAGTACAAGGTTACCTACAGTATATAATACAATGGAAATGTTCATAAGCGATGTGCTTTAAAATGATGAATTTCTGTTCAATCTTTTTTATGGGAAAAAAGCGACTGAACCTTTTCGATGGCATTAGGAAGGGCAAAAACAATGACACTTTCTCCGGGCTTTATAAAACTGTTACCCGTTGGTATCTGCATAACCCCTTCACGCACAATAGCCCCAAGGATAGCTCCTTGTGGGAATGTCATATTTCTGAGAGGTTTGCCTATAATCTTCGAACCCTCCTCGGCTACTAATTCCATAGCCTCAGCCTCACTTTGGTGAAATTTTACGACAGAAAGAGTATGCCCACGACGGATGTGCTGTAAAATAGAGCCAACCGTAATAAGCCTTGGATTAATTACAATATCCATACCCAACGAATTTATAATTGGAACAAATGAAGGGTCTACGGTAAGTACGATTGCTTTCTTTGCGCCAAGCTTTTTTGCTAACAACGAAGACAGTATATTGGTTTGCTCGCTTTCAGATATAGCCACGAAGAAATCGGCGGTATCAATAGATGCTTCCTTTAGAAGATCTATATCTAAGGCACTCCCCTGAAGCACGATGGTTTTGTCGAGAGCTGTTGCCGCTTGTTGTGTTTTTTCCCTGTCAGGTTCAATTATAGTAACTCCAATTCTTTGATCTTCCAGTTTTTTCGCCAGTTCAAGGCTTGCGCGATTTACGCCATAAATAATGACCTTTTCAACTTCATCTGCTCGCCTGTTGACCATCGGCAGAAAATAAGGCAATGCCTCTCTTGCCACAAGCACAAAAATATTATCGTGAGGCATAAGTTTGGTTTCTCCCGTTGGAATAACCATCTCATCGTTTCGTTGAATGGCAACAATAAGGAAAGAATCTGAAGATTCGACCTCTTTTAGTTCTGAGAGCTTTTTACCGACTATGGGAGCATCGTCAGGTACGTTGAACCCCCTTAATAGGATATCCCCTTCTGTAAAATCAGCAACATAAATTGCCCCAGGAGTACCGATAATACTTAAAACTGAGCTAATAGTAATCCTTTCTGGATTCACAACGTGGTCTATATGGAACCCATTATGATGCATAATTGATAGCTCATCGGTAAACTCAGGGTTTCTTATCCTTGCTATTTTTATTTTGACGCCGTAACCTTGAGCGAGTGTACATACCACCATGTTAATCTCATCGCTATTCGTAACGGCTAACACTATATCGGAATTTTTTATTCCCGCCGCTTCCAACACTGTAGGCGAACTTGCACTCCCCGATACAACAGAGACATCTAATTTTTCGGTAATCCGCTTCACCAATTCCAGGTCTCTTTCAACGACTGAGATGTCATGACCTTCTTTTGATAACTGTTTTGCCAGATTAAACCCAACTGCACCTGCACCGACAATAAGAATCTTCATAAACTACAAATACCTCAAACGAATTATCTTTTGTTCTCACCACTTGATGACCGCTCTGATTCCAGATTCTGGCTAATCGTCTTTGTGTTGGATAATTCTGCCAGGCACAATTCACTTAATCTCTGGAATTGTGGTTTGAAATTATTGCCTCCCAAATTAGTGTCTTCTGCCTTAAAGCTGTCGATTAGATTCTTTACATTCTCATACTTTCCCTGTTCAATCATAACATTAACAATATCCAAACGGCCCTGCCAGCATAACCGATTGTTCTGAGGCATTTCTTTAATCCAGCTTGCATACCATTCCAATGCACGGTCATATTGCTTCATCTCTTTTAAACACTGAACAAGTTCTACTTTTATTGTATCATCGCTCGGGTATCGCTTTATAAGCTCTTCGTAAAGGACAAGCGCTTTCTGCCAATCTTTTAATGCAAACAGAGCCTTTACTAATTTAATCTTAGTTTGCAAAATTTTTTCCTGTAGTTCGGGTTGTTGTGAAAATTCTGTAATTTGTCTTTCAAGAACTGCCTCTGCCCTTTTGTAGTCTCTATTGGTATAAAAGGTAGTTGCAACAGTATCCATAACTTCATAACCCATTTTTTTAATATTAACGAGAGATTCCGCAGCTTGTTCTGCTACCCGTTTATCTACATCCTTAAGCGCCTTTATCAATGATTCTATTGATTGCCGATTTCCAATTTGTCCCAATGCCGTCACAGCGGATTCTCTTACCCTTGCGCTAGTATCGGATAGTAACTTGATAAGCGACTCCACACAAATGGGATCTCCGATTTTCCCCAAGCTATCAGCGGCATACCAACGCACACGTTCCTGCTCATCATTCAATGCATCAATCAAAGATTCTACTGCAAGATTATCACGAAGCTTCCCAAGCGCAGCAGCCGTAGATTCTCTTATTTTGGGTTCCTTATGTTTTAAATAAACAATCAAAGACTCAACTGCCTTATTGTCTCCAATTTGCCCAAGAGCTTCTATAATGGAACATACAATAGATAAGTTGTTATTATTGTTTAATGCTGAAGTTAAAGGCTCTACTGCCTCGTGATTCCCCAACAAACCTAAGGCTTTAGCAACCTTTTCCCTGATAATTAAACTTTCATCATTTAAAGTACAAATCAATGGCTTAACAGCACTCTCGTCGCCTATTTCTCCCAGCGCTTGAACTACCTCAATACGGACTTCCTCCTGTTCATCCGAGACGGCATTAACCAGTACTTCATTTATAGCCGGGTCTTTAATTTTTGCTAATTCTTTTGCAGCAAATATTCTTACTTCGGGATATTCACTCTTGATAGCTTCGATTAGCGGCTTTGGGTCTGTTTTGTCAGGCTGAATTTCAAGCAGTTTGATTGACTTTTGAGCTACTTCAAGTTTTAACTGTTCAATCTTAGACTCCAGATGCCTAGTATTCTCTTCCTGTTTTAATACAATATCTTCCAACCATTGATCCCGCGTTTTTGCCTTATTGCGAACCCACCATTCCTTCCACCATGCTGGATCATTGCCATTGGCTTGTTTTGTAATTTTTTCCAGAGATTTCTTGGCAACCTCTCTCAATCCGCTGTCATGCACTGTAAGCACTTTAATTAATGGCTCAACAGCATCCCTATCATTCGTATTACCCAACGCCTTTGCCAATAAAACCTTAACATTTAGAGAACGTTGAGGATTCAGCATCGCTTCAGACATTTTCCGTATGGAATTCCTCGTTTTTAACATTCCAAGCGTATCTGCAGCAGCAGTCTGTATCGGAATAAATTCATTATCCAGCAAATCAATTAAAATATCAGTTGCGCGATCATCTCTGGTAAATCCAAACGCTTTAATAACTGAGACCTTGATATCCTCATTTTCTTTGCGATCCTTTAATATCCCTACCATCGGTTCCTGTGCATCTTGGAAATTCAATCCCAGCAAAGAAACTGCCGCAGAACTCCGTATGGTTGGATCATTAGAATGCAATTGGTCTGTCCACTCTTCCAACTTGCGCCTGATTTCTATATCAGTCTTTGGCTCTGCTTTTTCTATCACAATCTTTCTATCAGAGATTGCTGTACATCCCCATACAAAAGATAGGCTTAAAAATAGCATTAATGTCTTATAAAATTTTAACTCGATTTCTTTTAGCATAAATACATTCATTTAATATTAGAAAAAGGGTAGCATTCGGCGAGAATGTTAATGTAGTTGTGGTGTCGGGATTAAAATGATACCAAATTTTATTTCTTAGGTCAATATAAAAGATAATTCTTGGCACGGACAAACCAGAATCTGAATATTTTAAATCTTCTGTCTTTGATCACGAATTTGGAATTGCAAATCGTAATTTTACGCAAAATAGAACTATGCGCTAAAATACTAAATCCATCCCATCAATTCCTTTCCTCTTTGTGGTTTTAATTAAGTAAATAACATGTTGAACAATGTTTATAAAGTTGCTATTATTCCTAATCGTACATACACACAATAAACAAATGGAACTTTAAGAATAGTGCTGTTTTAAATAGAAAATAATTTTGAGAATATTTAATGCATGGAAAGCTGATTGTCATTACGGGTATTGATGGTAGTGGTAAGACAGTGCAAACGAAGCTGTTGTGCGAACAGTTGCTTAAAGAAGGGCATCCTGTAGTTAACACGGATTTCCCCCAATACGGCAAGACCTTCTTCGCAGATATGGTTACAAAATATCTTAATGGTGAACTTGGCAGTGCGGACTCGGTCAGCCCGTACTTAGCGTCACTTCTATATGCAGGAGACCGTTGGGAAGCAAAAGAACAAATTAATAACTGGCTCAAAGACGGCAAAATCATCGTGTCGAACCGCTATGTATGCGACAATGCGGCACATCAAGGCGGGAAAATCGCCTCTCCCGCTGAGAAAGAAAAATTTTATAAATGGTTGGATAAATTAGAATATCACGTCTTCGCTATCCCAAGAGCCGATCTTAATATTTTATTGTACGTACCAGCAGAAATAGCCTACCAACTTATTGAAAAAAAGGAACAACGCGCTTACCTGGCAGGCAAAAAAAAAGATATCCACGAAGAGGATATAAATCACATGCGATATGCACAACAAACTTTCATGGAGATTGCCAAAGGGAAAAAAGACTGGGTGACCATTGATTGCACAAAGAACGGTGCAATGCTTTCTGAACAAACGATTGCCGAAAAAGTATGGCATGTTGTTCAAAATATATTAAAGTGAGCCTTTTTATAAAATTTACAGAATATCACAATAATGATAACCAGAAAAAAAACCATTATCATGGGAGCGGCAGGACGGGATTTCCACAATTTCAACGTCTGCTTTCGTGATAATATAGAATACGAAGTAATTGCCTTTACTGCAGCTCAAATACCTAATATTTCAGGAAGGCAATATCCTCCTTCATTATCAGGCAACCTATACCCACGTGGAATTCCTATTGAATCCGAACAGAAGCTGGCATCATTAATAAAATTCCACAAAATTGACGAGGTGGTGTTTTCCTATAGTGACGTATCGCATGAATATGTTATGCATAAAGCCTGTCTTGTGAATGCAGCAGGCGCACAATTCACACTGCTGGGTGTAAGACAAACCATGCTAAAAAGCAAAAAACCTGTTGTTGCCGTCTGCGCCGTCAGAACTGGCAGTGGCAAAAGTCCTACTTCACGAAGAGTCTGTAATATTGTTAAAGAATTGGGGAAAAAGGTTGTTGTCATACGACATCCTATGCCGTATGGTGACCTCGCAAGGCAACGTCTGCAACGATTTGCCACATACGACGACCTTAAGATACAAAATTGTACCATTGAAGAAATTGAAGAATATGAACCCCACATAGAACGGCACACAATTGTATATGCAGGCATAGATTCTGAGGCTGTTCTGAAAGAAGCCGAAAAGGAAGCGGATGTTATTGTATGGGATGGCGGTAACAATGATACTCCATTTTACGCCCCTGATATTTACATTACCATCGTTGACCCGCACCGACCAGGGAATGAACTCACATATTACCCTGGAGAAACAAATCTTATAATGGCTGACATTATTATTATCAGCAAAGAAGATTCTGCAAAACCAGAAAATGTAAATATTGTTAAACAACATATAAAACAATCGAATCCCAAGGCTGTAGTCGTAGATGCAGCACTACCAATAACAGTAGAAAAACCAGCATCTATCAAAGGCAAACGCGTGTTGGTTATTGAAGATGGCCCAACGCTAACCCATGGCAATATGTCTTTTGGCGCCGGCG
>MHXP01000090.1 GCA_001824485.1 Planctomycetes bacterium GWA2_39_15
CTCGGAAATTTTTCATTTGGTGATTATTTTAAGAAAGAAACTATTGAATGGGCTTGGGAATTCATGGTGCAGGAATTAAAAATTTCAAAGGAACGCCTGAGTGTAAGCGTTTATAAAGACGATCAGGAGTCGTACGAAATTTGGGAAAAACACATCGGTGTACCTAAGTCAAAGATTTACCTGTACGGCGAAAAAGACAACTTCTGGCCCTCAAACGCACCCACACATGGCCCTAACGGACCCTGTGGCCCATGCTCTGAGATATTTTTTGATCAGGGCGAAGAAATCGGCTGTGGGCGAAAGGAATGCGAACCAGCTTGCGACTGCGACCGATATGTAGAGATATGGAATCTTGTGTTTACGCAATACGACCGCAAAGAGGGGGGCAGGCTGGAACCGTTACCACATAAAAATGTAGATACTGGCATGGGGTTGGAAAGGATGACCCGCGTTATGCAGGGAGTCCAAACCAACTTTGACATTGATATTTTCCGTCCCATCATCAAAAGTATAGAAGAAATCTCAAGCTTAAAATACAACGGAAAATTAGAACATGCCGTACTCATGCGCCGCATCGCTGATCATACCAAGGCATGTGTGTTCTGTATTTCAGATGGAGTCTTGCCCAGCAATGAAGGGCGTGGATATGTTGAGAGACGTCTCTTGAGACGTGCCATCCGCGATGGCGCTCAATTAGGAGTGAATGATAGCTTTTTATACAAGCTGGTACCTATTGTAAGCGATGTGATGCAAGAATATTATCCCGATATTAAGCAACGCAGAGAAAACATCGCAAGGATTGTAAAAAGCGAGGAAGAGAAATTTCACGAAACACTCGAACTGGGCACACGCATGCTTGAAGAATTAATGGAAGCCATGCAAAAAAATAAACAGAAAATCCTTACAGGCCGGGAAGCCTTTAAATTATATGATACATACGGTTTCCCTTTAGACATAACTGAATCAATACTCAACGAAAAAGGATTTACGGTTGACAAGGATGGATTTGAAAAAGAACTCAATAAACAACGGTTACAGGCAAAATCGTCCTCGCAAATGACAGGACAGGTATTTGATACAGGGCCACTCAGTAAGATTAAAGACATTTCCAAAGGCACAAAATTTTTAGGCTACGAGAAATGCGCGTGCGAAGGCAAGGTAATTGCTATTATACAGGGTGATCAGCTTGTGGATACGGCAAAGGCTGGGAGTGAAGTCACAGTAGTTTTAGACCAAACACCCTTCTATGGTGAATCAGGCGGACAGATTGGCGACACGGGCATGCTGGAATCGAATGGCAATCAAGTCCAGATCACAGATACGAAAAAAAATAATGACTTTATCCTCCATTTAGGCAAGGTGGTAAAAGGTGAACTCAAGAAGGAAAGCGTGATTAACGCAAAGGTTGACATACAACGCAGACACTCTATCAGGCAGAATCATTCAGCAACGCACATTCTCCATTACGCGCTAAGAAGAGTTATTGGTCAGCATGCAGAACAGGCAGGCTCACTTGTAACACCCGATCGCTTGCGTTTCGATTTTCATCATTTCTCCAGTTTAACAAATGAGGAAATAACACGAATTGAAGACCTGGTCAACGAAAGAATTTTGGAAAATATGCCTGTTTTAGCAAAAGAATCAACTATCAATGAAGCAAGAAATGCTGGCGCTATCGCTCTATTTGGAGAAAAATACGGAGATAGAGTCAGAGTAATCTCCATTGGTGATTACAGTAAAGAACTGTGTGGCGGAACGCATGTAAACAACTCCGGAGAGATTGGATTGTTAAGGATCGTTGATGAATCGTCCATTGCCGCTGGAGTCAGGCGTATTGAGGCAATAACGGGTATGGAGGCACTAAATAGGTCCAGAGAGAAAGAACAAATTATCCATGAGATGTGTGACATACTAAACACCTCAGAAAACAAAATGATTACAAAAACACAGGAAGTCTTACATGAATTAAAAAATCTACAAAAAGAGGTGCATAAGTTAAAACAAAAGGATTTGGGTGATAAAGCAGGTTCTTTTATAGAAAACGCCAAAGAGGTTTCTGGTGTAAAAATTATTACAAAAAAAGTAGAAAATGCATCCGTGGAAGATCTGAGAAAAACCGTTGACTTATTAATGAAATCCGGCGGCGAAATGGCAATTGTACTTGGAACCACCCAAAATGAACGGGCAACAATAATCGTTGCCTTAAGCCCAACCATAGTAAAACGCGGTTTACATGCTGGAAATATTTCAAAAGAGGTGGCTAAAATAATTGGCGGTGGCGGCGGCGGCAGACCTGATATGGCGCAGGCAGGCGGCCAATTGGTAGATAAGCTTGACGAAGCGCTTAATTCCGCCGCAGAATTATTAAGCAAAAAAATATCGCAAAGTAACACTTAATTCGGTTTATACTTACAACAACTTTGCTTTATATCATTTCATTCTTGCGCCAGTTCGATTTATCAATTAGGCTGCCTTCGGCAGCGACTTTTAAGCTCTCCTCTAAAAAGAGGGGTCGGGTGTGTGTAAGTATGCCTTTATAACACACCCCTTAATCCCCTCTTGCTAGAGGGGAAACTAAGTACCTGATTGAAATTCCTAAACGTTAAACTAGATTCATTCATGAGAAAGGGGGACCATCACTCAAATACGCCACCAATGCATCGGGTTCATGGATAACAACCACACTGGATAGCGGTGGGGGTGGATTTGTAGGTTTCATGAACTCCATAGCGCTCGACAAATTTGGCAAATTACATATTTGTTATACAGACGATAGTAACGGAGACATAAAGTATGCTGTAAGCATAAATCAATCAACACCAATACCCGTGACAATGGAGGCTTCTCCTGCGGAACTTATAATAAGGGAATATGAAGAAGTTAGAGTGTATATAACAGTAAAAGGGGATGATAATAACCCTGTACAAGGAGACATTGTAAAAGCACGTATTAAAAATGATGGAGACAAATTGATTAAAGCATACTCAAAAGAACAGACAACAGATGTGTATGGTCAAGCAGTATTTACCTTCTACGCAAAGAAAGAAGGCAAAACAAGCGTCACATTTAAGGATGAAAGCCTGAGTATAAAGGTACCGGTTACGGTAATAGAATAAAAATTATCCAGGACAGACGAACTATCAATATTTTAAACTCAACGACAATTAGGCTTTAATTTCCAAACCATTTATTTTCACTTGACAATAACACAATATGACTATAGAATTTCTGTCTTAAATAGTTAATTTATGGACACATTTCATATGAAGCAGAAGTAAATCGTTAAATTACTGTATCTTTACATTATTACGAAGTACCGGGAAAGCTGACGTATCCGGGTTATCCTTATTCCTCAGTTCTCCCTGTACTTCTTTTTTTTACAAGTTCGTTTGATAGTTTTTTTTAAAGAGGTGATAAATGCCTAATCCAAAGAGAAGGTTTTCAAATTCAAGAACACGCAAAAGACGTACGCACGACAAATTAACGCCTCCCATTATTCCACTTTCAGAAAACATAGAAAAGGGGGCTGGCGTACGTTCAAAACGCTATATTTGCTCACATTGCAAACAGGTGAATCAACCACACACCGTTTGTCACAACTGCGGCTATTACCGAGGTAAACAGGTTATAACTGTTGAAAGGTGAGTTTATGAGAGTTGCGGTAGACGCAATGGGTGGGGATAAAGCCCCTCACGAAATTGTTAAGGGGTCAGTACAAGCTGCTCAACAATTTCCAGACAAAGAAATTGTTTTGGTCGGTGATGAAAAAGCACTTCAACACGAACTAAACGCTTATGGAACAACCCCGAAGAACATAACCATCTATCACGCATCTCAGGTAGTTGGAATGGACGATCCCGCAACCTATTCCATACGTCAAAAAACTAATTCATCAATTACACATAGTGTCAAATTAGTGGCAAATGGAGAGGCATCCGCTATTGTTAGTGCAGGACACACCGGCGCTACTGTAGCAGCAGCAACATTGCACTTAAAAACTCTAAAAGGAGTTAGACGTCCCGGTATTGCAATTACGCTTCCCACACAGCATGGAATCTGTTTAATTATTGATGTAGGGGCAAATATCGCATGCAAACCAATACACCTCTTCCAATATGGTGTTATGGCAGCAGTATTCGGTAAATATATTTACGGTATAAAAAATCCAAGAATAGGACTTCTAAATATCGGTGAGGAAAGTGCGAAAGGAAACGACCTTGTAAAAGAAACGTTTACACTCCTTTCCAATTCTCATTTAAATTTTGTTGGTAATGTTGAGGGTCGTGAAATATTCGACAATAAAGCAGACGCAGTTGTTTGCGAGGGCTTTGTAGGAAACGTAATGCTGAAATTTGCAGAAGGACTTGCCATAAACCTCCTATCAACAATAAAAGCAGAGGCTATGAAGAGTTTTTGGTCAAAACTAGGACTGGGCTTGTGTAAACCAGCAATGGAAAAGTTAAGGGCTAAAATGGACTTTTCAGAATATGGAGGCGCCCCGCTGTTGGGAGTTAATGGTGTTTGTATTATAGGTCATGGCAGATCTGATTCCAAGGCTATACAAAATGCAATAAAACTTGCATTGCAGTTATCAAAAAACGAAGTCAACGAGCATATTATTTCTGAAGTGGAAAAAACAAATGCACTCACGGCAGACATTGCTTAAACGATTGGCCGTCTATTAATATCCACAGGGTAATTAAAATTCACATGCAAGAAGAAGAAAAAGTGTCCATTACAGGTATCGGATCCTACCTGCCACGCAAGATTTTAACAAACTACGATCTGGAAAAAATGATTGATACAACAAATGATTGGATCATTCAGCGGACAGGTATTAAAGAAAGGCGTATTACTGAAAACGGTGTAACAACGTCCGATCTTGCCACAAAGGCTTCATTAAAGGCAATGAAAGACGCCAAAGTTTCACCAAAAGATTTGGACATGATTATTACCTCGACAATTACACCAGACCATTTTTTCCCTTCAACCTCATGTTACATACAACAAAAAATAGGGGCAACTAGGGCAAGCGCCTTTGATATACTGGCAGCATGTGCTGGATTTATATATGCAATATCAATTGGACAAAGCTTTGTAAGCTCAGGAGCAGCAAAAACAGTCCTTGTTGTAGGAGCTGAGTGTTTATCAAAGATCACTGATTATAAAGATCGCACAACCTGCGTATTGTTCGGAGACGGCGCCGGTGCTGTCATTTTACAAAAAAGTGAAAAAAAACACCAAATTCTTTATACGAATTTAGCTGCTGACGGATCTCAGGCAGATGTGCTTATTATGCCCGGGGGTGGAGCAAGGAATCCCGCCTCTTTAGAATCTGTTCAAAAGCGAATGCATTATATTCAATTTAAAGGCAAAGAAGTTTTCAAATTAGCAATCAATAATATAACGAAATTGATAATTGAAACAGCCAAAAAAAACAATCTTAAACC
The DNA here is from genome assembly GCA_001824485.1 of Planctomycetes bacterium GWA2_39_15. Lineage (GTDB taxonomy): Bacteria > Planctomycetota > Brocadiia > Brocadiales > Brocadiaceae > 2-12-FULL-39-13. The sequence goes on from MHXP01000090.1 coordinate 5,451, forward strand.
TAAGGATATCGATTTAATCATTCCACACCAAAGCAATCTAAGAATCATTGAAGCAACCATGCAAAAACTCGGATTGCCGATGGAAAAGGCATTCGTGAATATTGATAAATATGGAAATACATCTTCCGCCTCCATTCCAATTGCAATTGATGAGGCACGAAAGGCAGGGCGACTCCGCAAAGGAAATATTGTCATGCTGGTAGCATTTGGAGGAGGTTTGACGTGGGGGTCTTCACTTATTAGATGGTAGAAAATTTGCGAAAGACGGCTTTTCTATTTCCCGGTCAGGGAAGTCAATACACTGGCATGGGTAAGGATTTTTACGAACATTTCAAAGAAGCCCGTGAAGTCTTTGACCAGGCCAATGAAATCTTAGGTTTCGACTTAGCCGAACTTTGTTTTA
>MHXP01000091.1 GCA_001824485.1 Planctomycetes bacterium GWA2_39_15
ATTGTCAACTTCCTGGAGTACCTTGCAAATGAGGCATCAAAGAAGGGATTGAAGAATTCGGTGTGCTTATTTCCAACTACCGATCCAAAATATGGCATCTATGAATGGGAAAAGGTTGCTATGATTAAGAGCATGGATGTCTTTGGAAGCGACCCTTATTGGTATGCCTATAAGCAGGACGTGACGGAATTCGTCCGGAATGTATCCAGCGAAGTCCTTGCACTTTCAAAAAAATATAATAAAGAACCTCAAATCTGGATCCAGGGCTATAGGGTCCCGGCAAACAGAGAAGCGGAAATTGTTACGGCTGTGGATGTGGCTTATGACGCAGGGATTCGGAATATTGCCACATGGAGCTTTGAAGGGACAGATTGTATGACGTATGTCCGGTCTGAACGTCCTGAGATTGTTTGGCAGAATGTTCGCAATGTCTATTTGAAATATAAGAATAAATAATCTCTTATGGACGGATTCATTTGTTCTATTTTCAAATTTTTATTCCATAAATATAGGCAGTATCAATGCTAAATTTAAAACCTAAATACAAAACGCTCTTAAAGCAAACTCCCCAGAAAGTAATAAGCTATTTAATTGTCCTCTCTTTTTGGCAAACAGCTTGTAATTTGGGTTGGATAAATACTACGTTACTACCAAGCCCCGTAAACGTTTTTCATACACTATTTCAACTTGTTGTCACTGGAAGTATTTTGGGTGATATTTTTACAAGCCTCAGCCGCGTATCTATCGGTTTTATTTTAGCTTCATTGATTGGAATTACAATTGGATTTGTGGTTTCAACTAGTGAACGATGTAAAAATTATGTTAGCCCAATTATTGAAATCTTGAGACCTATTCCACCGGTTGCTTTTGTTCCTATTTCTATTTTGTGGTTCGGGATAGGAAATGGACCATCTTACTTTTTGGTTTGTTTTGGAGCATTTTTCCCTATATTCACAAACACTTTTTTTGGTATTTTATCGGTAAACCCTATCCATAAAAATGCAGCTTTATGCTTGGGAGCAAGGCGGAAATTACTTATCTTTGATGTTATCCTCCCGGCAGCTATGCCCTATATTATGGCAGGTTTAAAAACGGGTTTAGGCGTTGCCTGGTTTTGTGTAATTGTAGCGGAACTCGTTGGTGCTCAATCGGGTTTAGGTTATATGATACAGCTCAATCGCCTTACACTTCAGAGTGAGAAGGTTATTGCTGGAATGATAACTATTGGTATTATAGGTTATTTCATGAATCGAATCATGACTATTATTCAGAAGAAATTAGTTCCGTGGTCTACAAAAGCTTTTTAGAACCACAGGGATAAAGCTGTGCAAAAAATTGAAATTATAAATATCTCCAAATCATTTCATAAAACAAATAATGAATCGCAAGAATCGCTCATCTTAGACGATATCTCATTCGAAATACAACCCGGATCACTTGTTAATATCTTAGGACCGAGTGGTTGTGGTAAAACAACTCTTTTAAATATTATTGCAGGTTTTCTTAACCCTACAAAAGGAGAAATTAGGTTTGATGGTGAGGTTATAAACGGACCAAATCCCAAGAGGACTGTAATTTTTCAAGAATATGGTCTATTTGATTGGAAAACGGTGTTAGGAAATATTGAGTTCGGATTAAAAGCAAAGGGTTTACCTAAAAACAAACGAAAAGAAATCGCACATCATTATCTCGATCTCGTTCATTTAACTGGCTCAGAAAACAAATATCCAAACGAACTTTCTGGGGGAATGAAACAAAGAGCAGCCATAGCACGTGCTTTGGCGGTAGAACCTGAGGGCCTTTTAATGGACGAGCCTTTTGGAGCATTAGATTCTCAAACGAGAAATATTCTTCAGGACGAGATTCTTGAAATATGGCAAACGACTGGCAAAACAATACTTTCCATTACCCATAATGTTGATGAAGCAGTCTATCTTTCTGATAGAATTATTGTATTCAGTAACCCTCCTGCAAAAATTATTTTGGATATTAACATAAACTTACCAAGGCCCAGGTTTCCAGAAATACGGTTAGAAAGTAAATTTAAAGATATTTATGATTCTGTTTGGCAAATACTCAGAAAAGAGGCTTTAAAAAGCAAGTTCTCAAAAACCATTAGATAAAAAAACAACACAAATGAAAATCAAAATCCTTTTAGTAATTAACCTGATAGTTATACCTATATTATTTCTTTCTTGTGGACAAACGAAACAACAAGGCAAAAAAATAGTACCTATACGAATTGGTTGGCAAATTCCACTTGCCACTCAGGGACAAGTTGTGCAAGTTCTGAAGAAAACTGATTTACTTGAAAAGCATGGATTACGTGGGGACTTCAAAAGTTTCAGTTATGGTGGACCACAATGCGAAGCCGCTTTAGCAGGAGGACTTGATGTGATTTTTGTGGGTGACCAGCCAGTTGTAAACCTTATATCTCGAGGGGGAAAGTGGAAAATAGTCTCTCGTCTCTTTTACACAAAAACGGCCATAATGGTGACTCCAAAGTCTGATATAACGAAAATGGAACACTTCAAGGGCAAAACGATTGCAAGCCCCTTTGGTTCTGTTGCCCATAGGGAAGCAATTTTAAAAGAACAAGCAATAGGCTTAAATGCAGACAAAGATGTCAGTAATATAAATCTGGATATTCTTGAAATTAGTAATGTTGTTCAGGCAGGAGGCGAAAAGTCTTGGGGTAAAATTGATGGGGTTGCAGTGTGGGAACCATCAACCTCGCTATTTGAATTAAATAATCTTGCCCGTGTTGTAGATAAAACTATAACGCTTGGTGTAGTTGCTATCTCGGATGAATTTATGGGAAAATATCCAGAAGAAACATCTCAGTTTCTTGTTGCATTAATAAAAGCATGGGCTTGTTTTGCCACTAATCAGGAACAAGTAAACCAGTGGTATATTGACGATGCACGTCTTACGTATAAGCCAGAAATCTTAAAAGCAGCTTCTTCAATCGAACCAAACATTAATGCAAAAACAATTAAGGCTATTGACCTCCATTTGACGCCAAACCATATAAAAACTCTTGAAATCGCTGCCAATTGGTCTTTTGAACGTGGATTTACAAAGGTTCTTGCCAATATGCCGCAAGCAGTTAATCAGATGTTCTTAAATAACGCTATTGAAATTATCAATAAAGAAGGATTTGATATCAAAACTGTGGAGGTTCGGTAAGATGGGAAAAAAGGACCAAAATCATGTACGAGAAATCTCTTCAAAATTAGACGAAGAAATGAATTCAAAACTTAAAAATAGAGTAATTGAAAATTGGATTTATGCGTTAGCTATAATTTCAGCAATCCTTACTGTTTTTGTTTTAGGAAAGTTTAACTGGGATGCAATAAAAGATAAATGGCTTATAATAGGCGGCACCTGGACTGGGATCGTTATTGCATTAAGTTTTGTGTGGTATATTATATTCCACTACATAACCAGAGATGTGAAAGAGAAGAAACATGCTCGTGTTGTTTTAGAAAACACTAAAGAAGCTATTAAGATCGTAACTGATTTTAAACAGGACGCTCATGAAATTATTACCTGCCTTTACCAGACAGAGCCTTTGTTAAAAAATCTTGTTGTTATACCCGAAAAATATTCTCGCTTTATAAAAGAGGTAAAAGACGAAGCAAAAGGAGAAATTGATAAATTAAGACTGATGGGTTCCATGGTTGGATTTTATTGCCTTTTGCCGTTGTCAATTAGGAATCATTTTTGTGAAACACCATGTGACGTGGCTATCGATCTTCTAGCCACAGATCGTGAATTACAAGTCATAGGAGGAAATCATGGGAATCTGTGGTTGTACCCCTTGGGTTTAGTTGCTAGATCGCTCTATAGTATAGCCACACAATGCAAAAAAGACTGGAATGATACCAGAACTATTGCGTTTGGAATTTCTTACTTGCCTTATGACATACTGGAAGCACTTTTGATTGTTGGAAATCGCAAGTTAGTAAGTCTCCAAGCATTAAGTCCAGAAAATATCGACATAATTTTTAGCAAAAGGCAAGTCGGGGTTATAGTTAAGAAAAATGACCCAGACAAACAATTTGACAGATATGTAGAAGCATTCATTAATACGTATGATGCGGTTAAAGATAAATCTCGTTGGGAATATTGGATGTTGAGCGTAACAAATAAAAAAATGAATGAACTAAAAATTACAGGAAACCCTCACTGGCAGTACAACGAGGGCACAAAAAGAATCACATTTTATAACCAAAAAGAGTATGAGGCTAAGGCTAAGGCTAAGGGAACTCCCGTTACCAGTATCTTATTCAATAATGAGTCCGATATAAAAGAATTTCTTAAGAATTTTAGCACTAACTTAAGTAGTTCAGGGTTAGTGAATATAAATGAAAATATTAAAGTTCACCCAAACCTTTCAAATTATCCTTGCCTTTGCCAAAAGATAAAAGAGGAAAATCCATGAAGGCTCTCAGAGGTACTCCCAAACACTTAAGTCGAAGCGGACAAATGGAAGGATTTACTTACTTGATGTTCACCCTTCCGTTCAAGTGTAATTATCTTTGTCCCAAGTGCTTTAATCTGGTAAATAACGTCCCAATTACAAGCGGTATCCCAATTACGTTGCAGGACATTTTGCAAAAGATAGAAGAATCAAAAGAATTGGGAGGAAAAGTAGTGGTTGTCGCCGGAGAAGGCGAACCAACAATGGATCCGAATATAAGAGAAATTATCTCCAAGATTGATAGTATGGGAATGATTCCGGTTTTGTACAGCAATGGAAGCACTCTCACACCCGAAGTGGCTACATTTTATCGCAAAAACAACATTTCACTTGTAATTGCAGTGGATTCGCTTTCAGATGAAACTTATGATCTATTAACTGGGACAAAACATATGTTTCCGAAAGTTTTGAAAAATATTGAAGTAATTAGAAAAATATATTCAGATACTATCGAAGAAAAAAACGGATTGCGAACAGTAAGGATTGCAATAAATGCAACGGTAACAAGCCGTAATAGACACGAAATAAAATCAATTAAAGAATTTTGCGGAGATGACATTTATTTTGTCTGCAATCCTTTAGCCAGATACGGTAATGCAGTTGCTAATTGGGATAAATTAATAGAAGAGAATGATTATTCTTCTCATACAGAACTAATTGGAGAATTATCGGAATCGGGTGGACCACTCACTCTTGATAAAGTTGGTTTGTGTGGTTATTCAATCAACGGAATAGGTATCAGTCCTCAAGGGGATTATATGACGTGTGCTTACACTTCAATGACAAATGGTCTATTAGGTAATATCCGAGACACTTCATTGTCTGAAGCTTATCATAGTAAATATTCATTTGAGAAAGAACATTACCAAAAACATGGTAACGCCCCATGTTTAGTAAGAGATACCCAATTTGTTGAATATATAGAGAAGCTAAAAACAAACACCGAGAAGATCATGATGGGTAATATTTATTGATTTTTTCAATAAGCATTTAAACAAAAACTCAACTTGTAGTTTATTTGTTTCTGGCAAATAATGACTTTCCGATATGTTATAAACAAAAAATGAACGAAAGAATAAATAATATTGCAAATCAATCCTTGCAGAATGAGGAAATCAGCCGTGATGATGCCCTCTTTCTTATGCGAATTGATGGAGACGAAGTTTATGATTTGTTTTATTGGGCGAATCAAATACGCTTAAAATATTTTGGCCATCATGTAAAGGCATGTTCCATCATTAGCGCAAAACAGGGACGATGCACGGAAGACTGTAGTTTTTGTTCTCAATCCTCACGTTACCACACCGGCATTGAGGAATTTC
>MHXP01000092.1 GCA_001824485.1 Planctomycetes bacterium GWA2_39_15
GTAAATCCGCTGCCTCCTGGATTCCCATTCCTTCATGCACGGTAAAATAGTTCTCAAGCGAATAACCCTAAATTATTATTTATAGTTAATTTGCATAAATAAGTTGATATGTAAGCGTCATTAAAGTAGCGGTGTAAATATTGTGCCTCTACGGTTTTATTTCATACCCATTATTATGGGTGCAGTATATACCCAAACTATATGATACTTGCACTCCCATACAGTATGTGATAGACTTTTTCCCATCTCTTTTCCTTCTGTTATAGGGCAAATTTTCAAACATTTCAAAAAGCAAATATACGGAAGGTGACAACTATTGTAAATACCCCAAGTAGTTTTATCATTCTTCCGCATATTTAGTGATTTAATTCTAGAATTAGCTTATCCTTTCAACAGGTTATTTAAAGTAAATGATATGCAGAGCAAAAAAGTTCATATCTTAATGTTCCTGTGCATTGCCGCAATTGGTTGTTATGCAACTATTGCACAGGTGATATTGATTCGGGAATTTATGAATGTATTTTATGGTAATGAACTGTGCCTGGGTATTGTATTTGGCGCATGGTTTCTTGGTATTGCAATTGGCGCATTTGTCGGCGCAAAAATTGAACATAATTTTAAACATACGGCTAGTGTTTTTATTGTTACTTTAATAATAATGTGTTTTGTCTTACCCTTTCAGATTGTTTCAGTGCGTGGTATACGCAGCCTTTTGAATGTTGGAGTAGGGGAGTATATTTCTATTCTGCCATTGATTTTTGCTTCTATCGGATTAATCGTTCCGTTTAGCTTTATCATTGGTTTTATATTTCCATTCTCTTCAAAGGTTATTCGTGGCGCAACGACGGGTGGTGCAGTGGATATTGGGCTTGTTTACATCGTAGAGTCCATAGGTAGTCTCTTTGGCGGACTCGTATTTTCGTTTTACATGGTATTAAGATTTCATCCATTTGAGGTCATTATACTATTAAATATAACTATGCTGTTTCTTTTAACCGTTTTGCAGTTTCCTTTTTTGAGAAAAGAAGAAGTTTGTTTCAGTGAAGAAGGAAATAAGACGGCAAAAGGGTGGCTTGGTTTTGTTTCATTGGGGTTGCTGTCGATTATGATAGCGATGTGGTTTTCTTCCATACCTGGCAGGGTTGAGGCATCGTCCGCAAAAATGCGGTGGAATACATTGAACCCCAAGATCGAATTGATAACTTCTACGGACTCAAAATACCAGCATATTGACCTTGGCAGGCAGGCAGAACAATTTAGTATTTATCTTAACGGACAGTATGCTGCCGCATTCCCCAATGAATACGAGTACGCTCAGATTGCGCATCTGGTTATGACGCAGCACCCATCCCCAAAACACGTCTTATTGATTGGTTGTGGGCTGGGTGGACTTATTTCAGAAATGCTCCTGTATCCAATAGAAATACTTGATTATGTGGAACTAGACCAAAATCTCTTGCATACTGCGGAAAAATATCTGTCATCTTCGGATAAACAAGCCCTGAATGATAGGCGTGTGACTGTATTTCATCAAGACGGTCGTTACTACGTAAAGAACGTATCGGAAAAAAAGCACTATGACATTATTCTGGTAAATACCCCTGATCCATCAACGGCATTCCTGAATCGTTTTTATACACTCGAGTTTTTTAAAGAAGCACAAGCTATTTTAAAAACAGACGGCGTTATGGCCACCTCTGTTAGTTCATCTGTGACCTATATTGGCAAGGAGGTTGGAAGTTATACAGGTTCTCTTTATCGTACTCTGCATGAGGCATTCCAGAATGTGGTGGTAACACCTGGTCAGACCAACTTATATTTTGCATGCAATAGCAATGGAATTATTACCCTGGATATAGAAACCCTCATGGAACGATATAAAGAATGGCAGATAAGTTCTGATTACTTTACAGAGCATCTTTTCTATACTCTTCTTCAGCCAGAACAGGTTAATTTTATAGAAAGACAATTAAGCCAGAGGAAAGACTTGCTTGTCAATACTGATGCAAAACCCGTTACTTATTTTTTAAATCTCGTGCTTTGGGATTCCCTTACAGGAGGGCATTTCCATGGACTATTTCATTCCCTGAAAGATACGGGATTACAATCGTTTCTTATTCCTATTGTGATTGCATTAGCAGGAAGGATAATCTACGTTATTTTGAGGCAATCCAGGCGATTTGACTTTTACTACACCATACAACTCAAAGCCACCTGTCTAATTGCACTGGCAACAACAGGGTTTGCAGGTATTGCGTTTGAAATTGTGACCCTCTATGCCTTTCAAAATATCTACGGTTATATTTACGAGAGGATGGGCATTATCGTTGCTGTCTTTATGGTTGGCCTTGCACTCGGTGGGTACATCGCAAACCGAATAATTCATAAAGGGTGGCATGGACAAACTTGTTTGTCCGTGCATAACTCTGCAATGCGTGAAAAAATACAGTCTCCTACTGAATTTGGCCAATCCAAGTGGATAAATATCCTAATGATCTTTGAAGGGATTATTGGATTATATGCCATCATTCTACCATTTATAATCCGCACATTGTCATTTTATTCAACATTGGCTGAGTTTGGATTGATTTTTTTAATTGGTGTTGGAGGGGTATTGACAGGCATAGAATTTCCACTGGTTAATAAAATATTCATGCAATGCAATAATAACATTGTCATATCTGCAGGGGTAACGGACAGCGCCGATCATATTGGCGCCTTTTTGGGGGCAATACTGACAGGAGTAATCTTTTTACCTCTTCTTGGTCTATTCGGGACATGCCTGATTTTAGCCACACTCAATATATCAAGCTTAATACTGATAGCAATTTTTAAGATGCAAATACCGGATTTAAAATAACGTTAAATTAAGATTGCAACCATATCTGATTCCACAATTAATTATGAGAAGAGCAGCTATATAAAATACTTGTTTTGTTGGTGTAAAATGAGTATGCTTTTATTATGTAATTTTAGATTAAGATATTTCAGTTGAAAATACAAAGGAGTTGTTTAATGAAAAGATTTATGACATCGTCGGTTTTGCTTTTGACTCTTATACCTATAGTTTCTGTGCACAGCGTTTTTGCCGGTTCTAAAAAGTCAGCCAGCCCTCCACCTGAACAGGTGTATATGAAAGAAAAACCAGAAGCGTCTTCTCAAGATACAAATTCTCTCTCTGGTAAAGTTGTGGAAACGATGAATAGTGGCGGTTATACATATCTCTGCATCGAGAAGGATGGTAAAAAGACATGGGCTGCTGTGCTGGAAATGAAAGTAACCGTTGGACAGGAAATTTCTTTACAGCCAGGTTATGAAATGGTTGATTTTACGAGCAAAACTCTTAACAAAACATTTGACAGGATCATTTTTTCTACAGGACCTGCATCAGGTCAACCTGTATCAAGTCAAGGGGCAGTTGATACAAAAAGCTTTCATGGTAAAGCAATGGGCGGCAAAGACGCAGAGGTCTCCGTTGATGAGAAAATAAAGGTTGAGAAGGCTTCAGGCAAAGATGCATATGCCGTAGTTGAGCTTTACGAAAAAAGCGCCGAACTGGATAAGAAAAACGTTACAGTCAGGGGGAAGGTTGTTAAGGTATCATCCGGGATTATGGGAAAGAATTGGCTGCACATTCAGGATGGAAGCGGAGACCAGAAAAGTGGCAATAATGACCTTGTTGTGACATCAAAGGATTTGCCTACGGTGGGCGATATAGTAACAGCTGTCGGAATCTTATACAAGGACAAGGATTTCGGGAGCGGATACAAGTATAATGTGATAATGGAAGAGGCGAGCATTAAAAAATAGTAATACAGCTAAAACGGATTTAACCAGAAGGGTACAAACTTAGTAAGGGCAAGGGACAAGAGGTAGGAGAACAAACTCTTACCTCGTATTTCTTACTTCATAATTCATTTCAGAAATTTTGAGTTTAAATATTTATATTGGTCTGGGGTTTTACTGCACCAGAATTACCTCAAGTCCATATTCCCGGTATATGCTGGTTACAATCCTTACACTTATTGTCTTCCTTTAGGTTGTTTCCTAATATAGAGAAGCCAGCCCGCCTGATTACGACATGCTGGCAGTGTGGACAGTATGTATTCTCACCTTCATGTCCAGGCACATTACCCACATAAGGAAAATGAAGCCCTGTGTCCAGTGCAATATTTCTGGCTATTTCCAGCGTTTTTACCGGTGTTGGCGGCAGATTCTTAATTTTGTAAGTTGGATGGAAACGTGTAAAATGGACTGGGACATCTTGTCCAAGATTTTCCTTAATCCATGTACACATTTCCCGAAATTCCTTTTCACTATCGTTAAGTGTTGGCACTACTAGCATAACAATCTCAAACCAAATTCCAATCTTCTTCAGGGTTGTCAGGGTATTTAAAACGGGTTTTAATTCACCCGAACATGTCTCTTGGTAAAATTTCTCAGTAAAGCCTTTCAAGTCAATCTTTACTGCACTCAGGTGTTGGCACAACTCAGTTAAAGGCTTTTCCTGAATATAACCGTTTGATATCATCACGCTCTTAATGCCGTGTTTATTGCCTAATTGAGCCGTATCGAACATATATTCATAAAAGACCACTGGCTCAGAGTAGGTATAGGCAATGGTTTTACTGCCGCTTGCTTTCGCCTCTTTTACTACATCCTCTGGCGTAAGCTTAATGCTTTCAATCTGCTCTGGTCTGTATTGTGAAATTTGCCAGTTTTGACAAAACTTACACTCAACATTGCATCCCGCAGTGGCAAGCGAATATGCCTTTGTGCCGGGTAAATAGTGGAATAAAGGCTTTTTCTCAACAGGGTCTGTATTCAAAGCGCAGACGCGTGAATGCACCAGGGTATAGTAACTACCGCCGCGATTCTCTCGCACACCACAGTAACCACGCTCCATATCAGCAATAGTGCATTTTCGTGGACATAGTTCACATTCCACCCGAAGGTCTTCCAGTTTCTTGTAATGCATGGCTTCTATAACCGGAAACCCCTGGTTAATGCCCTTGAGCGTTTCGGGTGTATAGGTATCCTCAGCCCACGCAGTAAGCTTATTTCCGAAGCAGAAACTGCATGCACCGAGCATACCTGCTTTTATTAACGACCTTCTGGTAATCATAAAACACCTTAAATAAAATGAAACAATTTGCCACGGATAGACACGGAATATCACGGAATTTGGAGAAAATAAAACACCGTATTATTAAATTATGCAGAAGCAAGAAGACAGAATCAAGAATACAGAATTAAAATATACTTCAAATTAAAAGTATAATAACTTCATACATTCCCAGATGCTTCACTTCGTTCAATATGACAGTGTGTGTAGTTTCTTTATCTTTTGTCATTCTGAGGCGAAGCCGAAGAATCTAAGGGCACGGAACAGGTCTGAGCCGAACAAAAATCTACGATAAATTATATTGCCATTGCGTTGGTAAGTCAAGGAATGTAGAAATTGACATTTTTGTCATTAGGTTTTATCTTATATTTCAGGAAGGATTTTAGGGTGACTTTTTCTATTTAATGTGTTAAACTTCCGTCAATAGTTATATGGAACTTCAACTAAATAAATTAAGACAAAAGAATGCATAATTACACGCGATTACAGTTAGAAGAATTAAAAGTTTGTTACCACAAAGAACGTGAAAAAGAATGGGCAAAACTTGATTCAGATGCTGAATTAGCAGGGAGGTATGGTGGTGGTGCACATAGTTCATTATTTTACGGGATTGGAGAAAAGTATGTAAATAAGCTTGTTGATGAACTGTTTAGAATTGAAAAAATAGCACTATCCCGTGAACAATCAAAACCATCGGAAAGCTA
>MHXP01000093.1 GCA_001824485.1 Planctomycetes bacterium GWA2_39_15
CATGGGAAAGTGTCCAACTATTATTGACACAGAGGGGTAGGCACACGCATCATCAACTTTGACTGATTTATTTGCTTTGAAATTATCACTCTCAGCAAGCTCACATGTTCTCCCTGTAGACTGGATTTCACTAACAAGAGAAATTGCGAAAGTATCGCCGACTCCTTCTAATTCCACACCTTTGTAATATGGATTCCTAAGCGGGAATACCATAATTTTATTTTCTGACTTAGAAATCTTTACTCCCATATCTCTATTTGCTTTTAAGCTTGCGCACCCTTGAAATAATAGCCCAACTAAGAGAACAAAACTAAGGATACTACCTATACCTGTTTTTTTATAAGGTGATTTCATCGATCTCACCTTAAAATTATTCAATCCCAAAATCATAAAAACCCATTGTCTGTATAAAGGCGTATTCCCCTTTTTCTAGTTCCTTTGCAGGGGACATCTCAAAGAAACTACCAGGTTTTTCTTGAAATTTGAACGGGATTGTATTTTTATATAACCCTCCCGTCTCCACTGCAAAGCGAATATTTTTAGCTTTCTGATAATCCAATTTCACCAACACAAATGTTTGTGGATTTTCTTTTGTATAAAACACGCATTTTCCTGAAACTCTTATTATAGATTTTTCACCCCTTATATAACGCCACGTATCGCCTGGCCCAAAATAAAAAGGAATTGTGTGTTTCTTCATTGAGTGTGCATATTCGGGAAAAGAGCGAAGCATTTCTTGGACCTTATTGCTATGCTTTACGTACATACTAAAAGGCTCAATAGACTTCGTTATTGATGGTAAGCCTAAAAATGCTGCCATAGGTTCGATTCCTGGGGAAGCTTTATCATCGGATATATTAGCTTTCATAGGTGCATCCAACATTGCCTTAATAATTCTTTCACTTACACCTTCCTTTTTTAGCTTTAATATAGTCTCTGTCGAAACATCAAACTGACTCTGAGAGGCTTGAATCTTGCTTATAATCAATTCCTCTCCAAGTCCTGCTTTAACCATAGTTACAATAGTCTCGTTGGCAATAATTTCAGTTGCCATTGATTTAAAGGTCATCAAAAGAATACCGAAAACAAGTAGGATAAAAGCCATAAACGATTTCACAAATCTCTCCTTTCTATTTAAGGGCTAACATAAAATTGTAAAAACAGGTAAGGCCAAAATCTTTAACAATTTCATCAAACTTTTTTTCAAATTACCACTTATTTCCAAATTCCTTCTGTCCTGTTTACTCTACCAGTGGCCGGGTCAAATGCCACGCCGATGTTTTTACCAAAACGCTTTCTTGCATAAACCCACAAATCAGCACCCATAATATCTTCATACGTTTTTGTATTAGACCGGACATTTACGACATTTGTTGGAGGGCCCATTGCTATGTATACTTCTTGTTTTGTCATCCCAATTCTTGCCACGGTGTTTTTGATATTGGACTGAACATCGGCAGAGAACTGATTGATGTTTAACGGCTTTTTTGTAACAAATTTTTCAAGGAATACATCTCCATCAGCGCCAATATCCAACGTATAGCCGCTGCCTGTCTCTATATTTACAATTGATGCAGTACTACCTGATCTGGTAACTTTCAACTTGGTATCTACTGGAATGAATGTTGGAGTTGATTGCCAATTAACCCATGAAACATAATTCCCCTTGATTACTTTCAGATTACACCGTGCGTAATAAATATTTTCTTCTTTACTACTCGTTTCAGGTATTTTCTGTTCTTGCTGTTTTTCACTGTGCTGTATATTTTGGCCTGATTCTGGTGACTCTGCGGGATTAACTAATTGGGTGACTTTCTTTTCTGAGGTATCTTTCTTTATTGAAGCATCAAGCATTGTTTTGATAATTTTTTCACTTACGCCTTCTTTTTTTAACTTTAAGATGCTTTCTGTCGAAACATCAAATTGATTTTGAGAAGTTTTTATCTTACTACTAATCAGTTCTTCTCCCAACCCCGCCTTGACCATAGTCACAATTGTTTCGTTAGTAATAGTTTCAGCTACTGCTAACTTAAAGGTTATCACAAAAAATATTGAGATAAGCAAGGCCATAATTTTGAAGGATTTCATGTCATTCTCCTTTTCAATTTCTTTTAATCCATTTAAAATAAACAATTGATCCCATTTGCTTTACAATTGCATTAAGAATACTCCTATCGCCGAGACATTGCCTGCAGTAAGGATGCAATACCCTGAATCTTCTGAAGCCTCTTGCAACTTCCTGCACCTCCTCTCCATTTAAATAGTCTTGAATAGAAGTATCATTATAATTATGAGTCGACGTCCTGCCGTCATAATCCGTGCAGCAAAAAGTGTAATTACCGTTCCAGAGTATGCCAAAATTTTCCTGTATCCCTGGACAATATCCAAATCTGGCTTCAACGATCTTTTTATCAAAATGTGTCGCCCAATCACCAACGATCCGCGTGTGAAAATTGAGCCTATTGTTTATAAAAATCTTATTTTCCTTAAAAGACCTTACACGGGTAATTTGCTTCAATACGTCAAACAGACGATTTTCAATATTGGTGCCTTTCAGTATCCTTTCTGCCCATATTTTCAGATACATCCTTAATTTCTTTGATGTATCAGCAATACTAAGCTCTTTAGCTATCGGGATAATTAATTTCCTTAATGGCGATGAGAGAAAACTTATTGTTAATTCGGTTCCGTGTCCTTCTTTAGTAAATGTTCTTGCTATTGATGTAATATGTTCAGCATATTCTTCAAAAGACATTTTGCTTGCGCCCCTCATGGAGAAGGTATCTTCGTCTGGCGTTTGAAGTGATACTATTACTCTTTTAACATTAGCCTTTATCAGGGCATTCAGTAAACCATTTCCCATACGAATACCATTTGTTGTTACACACACATTCACGTTCTTATGATGTGCATATTCAGCTATATCAATTAAATTAGGGTGTAAGGTAGGTTCTCCCATCACATGAAATAATACTAGCTTTACGATGCCCGTCCTGCCAACCTCATCTATTATGGACTTGGCCATTTCAAGAGGCATCAATCCTTTCTGCCTTTTCATCTTCGAGTCAGGACAAAACGCACAGGAGAAATTACAGATGTTTGTTAATTCCATGTGAAGTCTGGTTATAGGAAGTTTTATTGCACCAGCACTCCCGGTCATTTGGCTTTTCTCAAGTTTTGCTTTATGTATGGAATTGCTCCCATTATGAAAATGATCGACAATGAGATAATAAATCCTGCGCTGGTTGGTGTGAACATATTACTGCCAAAATAGGTGTATAAAAAACTAATTGGTACTAAAGGAATCATGCTTGCCATATAATAATCTTTAACATTGATTCCTGAAAGTCCTGCCCAATAGCTGACCATGTCCCATGGCAAATTAAAAAGCCTCATGTAAAGTACTGCATTTTTCCCATAAGCCACAGAACTTCTTTCAATCCCTTTTAGTAGTTTATTTTTTTCTATAAATTTTTCAACTACTCCTCTTCCAAGCCATCTCGCAAAGTAAAATCCTACCAATGTTGAAAAGGCACCACCAATAACCACATATAAGGTACCCCAGACGGTACCGAACAACATGCCCGCTACAACTGTCAAACCCATCGATGGTAGAAAAAAGAGAATAGGTCTTAAGGCGGTTAATAAAATAAAAATTAGAGGTGCTGCTATCTCATTTTCTTTAATAAAGATACTGACCTTATGGGGATTAAGATACGGATATAAACAGAAACATAAAATACTTATCGTTATTACAGTAATGAGCTTAACAACTTTAATCATTATTCAGTAATACAATGACTTTGTTCAAAGTTATTTGTTATCCGGACATCTTCCGGTAATTTTATTTTAAATGTTCCAGTTTTAATTTCGGGATTGATTTTTATGTTTGATAATCTGGTTACCGTCTTATCACCCTTTGGAGTGGTTATCTCAAAACCCCGCGGAAACCCTGTCTTCTCTTCATAATGTATAATAATTGACGATAAGTACCGACTGATAATTTTTGATACGGGCACTAATTTAAAGATTATTTCGTCTTCTTTACGCAAGATATTAAAGGTAAAGTTTTTTTCTATTTCATTTAACGATCCCCACATCGTTATCGTTAAAAAACGCATAGTATTGCGTGCTATAAGATTTCCAATGAGATTGTATACCTGTGCTTCTTTGATCTCGGGATGATAGACTGTCATTGTTTCACCATCAACAGCAATGATAGATTTGTCAGGTTTAACGATATCCCATCTGAACATGTTTGGTTTTTTCATAATTACAGTTCCATTAATACAAATCTTCTCTTTCAACAAAGAGAGTTGCTTCTCTTGGTTAATGGTAGCAGTTATTGAATCGGTATCTTTACTGAGTTCCGTCAGTCTCTCAAATATTCTCTGTTTATCAGCAGAAGATACCCCTTGCTCAATATAACTTGATGCTTCGATTGAGGGAGAAAGGAAAAAACCAATTAGCAATGCCACATAAAATAAGCAACTGTTAGTTATTTTTATTTTCAGCATATTACCTTAATGGTTTTCTAAATTATGTGATGTAGAATGCTTGAACTTTGTTTTTATCGCAGTCACTTTTAAATATTAGATTGGTATAAAATTGTACCACTGATCAGGGTATATTATTATATTCTTCTCAAGTAATTTTACAACCCTTTTAAGTGTTTCGTATTCCTCTTTTTCATGTTTAACAAAGAAAGGTCCTTCAATAATACCTTTATAGGTTTTTTTTTCTCTAACAACAAAAGCCCATACAATTGGAGCCCCTGTTAGTCTACTTAGGATAAACGGACCCCGTGGAAATAGAGTGGGTTTATTAAAAAAGTCCATCGTAATACTATCTAATCCGACTGGGCAACGGTCTATCAACATTGCAATAACCTCTTTGTTATTGAGTGCTCTTACCATCTCTATTGTAGAAAATGGAGAGTCACCTACCGTAATAGTTTTTACACCATGCGTCTCTCTGTACCATCTGCGGATGTTGTCTATTTCAGGATTTTCATCACGAAGTGTTAATACATTTATTTTTAATCCGTAACTCCCAAAATATATACCCCCTAATTCCCAATTACCAAGATGCGCGGTAAGCAATATTAACCCCTTATTCACTTGTAATGCACTATCGAGATTTTCTTTTCCTTTATAACAACTAATTTGCTCAATTACAGCATTTTTTTTAAAGCTTGCAAATCTGCCATAGTCTATAAGATATTTACTATAGTTTCTGAAAAGATTCCTTGTCATGCTTGAGAGTCGCTTATCAGAAAGGGTTGGATATACTAATCGAAGATTTTGTTTAACATTCTTTACCGCTAATTTATAAAATATGTAACTAAGGTCTGCTATGATATGAGAAAGGGTATAAGATAAAAATGTTGGCAAATAACTTGCACATCTTATCCCCACTTTATAGATTATTGGAATATTGAGAAAATGCCTTGCCAAGACTGTACCTAAATTTTAATTCGTAAGCTTGCTAAACTCTTATATTAAGACTCCCAAGCGGCAGCATTGTAGTAATGGAACAGTGCTTTGTCAATGAAAAAAGAAGCCTAAGCATCATAACCCACGTTAAACATTAATCTTGATTTCGATTCAGGCTTTTATGTAGAATTGGAACCAACAACAAACTCGCCCCTATAGCTCAACTGAATAGAGCGTTGGCCTCCGGAGCCAAAGGTTGCAGGT
>MHXP01000094.1 GCA_001824485.1 Planctomycetes bacterium GWA2_39_15
GACGAGAAGACCATTGAAATAGTAAAATAAAGTGTACCAGCGAGTCCCACAGCGGCAAGGGCATTACCTCGTGTTGATAGATTTACTAAATTTCGTTGCAATAGTCTTTTGGGAACAAGTTTTTTTAATTTAAACCAAGGAGAAAGATTATGGAAAGCAAACAAACAAATGAACAGAAAATACGAACTATGAACGAGAGGAAAGCAGAATTACTAATTAAGCTTCAAGAACTTTCGCTTGAAATAGCCAAAATAGATGTTGAAATCATGAAAGCAGGGGGAACACTTCCTATAAGTAATCCGATAGGAGGAACAATCGGCGGTACGATTGGTGGGACAATTCGTTAAATAATTAGTTCTCTTGCAATAAAATACGGCTTTCTCAAATATATTAAAGAACCACGAAAGGAAGAATTTATAAAAGTGAATAGATCTCCTTCTGGTTTAAAATGAGAATGATCTGCCAACATACGATTCGATAAATCCTTACATTGAATGAAGTTAGTACCATTGTTCATGCCTGGGATGAAATGCAATGAATAAGTTCAGGACATCGAAATATTTACAAGTAATTCCTAGGGAGAAAGATTATGCTGTTTATCACTCTCTCTTTGGGAATTTATGTCTACTAGATTTCGACGGTTACAATCTGTTACGAGAGTTCGATAAGGCACGCTCAAGTAATGAAGTACTAAAATCATTTTCCAAATACGATCCAATTTTGCTTATCAATTTTATTAACACCTTACTGTCAAAAGGTTTTTTAACCATAGATGGTTTTGATGAGTATGTATTAATCGAAGAAGACTATCAACGATGTAAAAAACATTTTCACAGTGGTTATCTTATTCGAGCACTTCAACTCGTTATGACGAACAAATGTAATCGTAGCTGCGATTATTGTTTTGTCAAAACTATGTATAACTCGGATGAACGTGCCATTCTGGAACAAAGCCCAAAAAATGTAAATATGAGTTTTGAAACTGCCAGCATAGCTGTTGAAAGACTGATAGAAATATTGCGCAAAAACGGCAACCGAGAATTGTATATTGAATTTTTTGGAGGCGAGCCACTTTTGAACTGGCAGGTAATAAAATCCATTCTTGAAACTTTTAAAAATCAAGCTAATGGTGTTGCCCTTCATTATAGTATTACAACAAACGGATCACTCATAACACCAAAAATGGCAGATATTTTTAAGAAATACAACGTTACCGTAACTATGAGTACAGGTCCATTCGATTTTAAGGAACAAACTACATGCAGAAAAGGTAACAGTAATGCGACACAAATACTTAGAATTCTTAAAGATACAGGGAACTGGGTAACGTTTAATTCCGTTATTTCCAAGGAGACGATGGATGAATTTGACGGATATACCTTAGTAGAAAAAGCAAAAGATTACAATGTTACCATGGTTGGTCTTATACTCGACCTTGATCTTGCATTTTACGAATCGGATGCTAAAAGAGAGACTGCGCTGCAAAAGTTGTGGGAGACATATAGCTTCGGGATGCAAAAAGGAATACCGATTGTAGGCTACTGGTATCAGATTTTTCAACAGATCATTGGAAAACAGGCAACAAGGTTTTCTTCCGGTTATAAGACATGTCCTGCAACAGGGTGTAAATTAAGTATCGAGCCAGAAGGACACGTGTTTATTTGCAAATGTTGCTCAGCTTACATGGGTCATATTACTGACCTTGATATAGTTTTGCATTCACCACAATATGAAGCGTATGCCTTAAAAGCTTATTACAATGCACCAGAATGCAAAGGTTGTGAAGTAGAAGGTTTTTGTTCTGGTGTTTGTATGGGGGCATTGGAAAAGAAGTATAATAAAATAGATACGATCGAAAGTGGTACTTGCACTATTTACAAAAAAATTACTCGAAAGTTAATTGAGAACATCCGCACACATGAAATTCTTACGCTTCCGCTTGTACAACATGAGAGGAAACAACTACATGTGTGTGGATGAAAAGTTCCAAACATCAAAATATCTGCGTATCGTTCCTAGAGAAGGTGACGTAGCGGTTTACCATTCCCTGCTAGGAGGATTGAGTCTTGTTGATGCGAATATTACTCATCTGCTAAATATTTTCCACACGCCTCAAAATGCATTAGAGGCACATACAGTTGTACCATACTTTTCCAAAGAACAGGTTCGGTCGTTTATTGCTACATTTAAATCGAAGGGATTTCTTGTATACCCGAGTTGTAATGAATACGATGTTATCCAACAAAAGATCAGTCAAACAAAAGAATCTTTGCATAAAGGGTCGCAAATCGGGGTAATCCAGTTAGTTGTAACAAATAACTGTAACTTCAAATGCAGTTACTGTTTTATTAATCAAATATATGCATCAGAAAAAAGGTATGCTTCTCAAGTCTCACCTTTAAACCGGCACATGAGTACTGAAATGGCACGAATTGCAATAGAGAATGTAATTAAGGTATTGAAGGAAAGTGGAAAAAGTTCACTATGGATACAATTTTTTGGTGGTGAGCCGCTTTTAAATTGGAAAACTATCAAATTTGTTCTTGAACATTTCGAGAAAGGAGATAAGTACGGTATTGAAATTAATTATAGCATTGTAACTAATGGTTCTCTTTTTAATCATGAAATAGCCACCTATTTTTTAAAATATAATGTGCCAATTATAATTAGTTTTGACTCACCACGCGGAAATGACCGACACCTATTAGACGGAAAAAATGCTTTCCCGTCTATTAAACGCAACTTAACAATTTTAAATAAAAATGGTAATAGGATTATTTTTAATACAGTTCTTTCGAAAGAGACCTTTGATTTTTTTGATACAGCACTTGTTGACTTTGCTTTAAAAAATGGTGTCTATGAAATTGGAGTGCTATTCGACCTCGACCCAATATTTTATGAACTGAAAAATACCTGTGATATTGTTAATAAATTATGGGATATGTATATTTATGGAAACTTAAAAGGAGTTGTCGTGACTGGATATTGGCACATGATTTTCCAGAAAATGGTTGCCTATGATCATTTCAAGTACAATAGCTTTAAAACTTGTTCGGCGACAGGTTGTCAGTTGAGTATTGAGCCATCTGGTGATGTGTTTGCATGCAAAGCATCTTCAGGTTATTTTGGGCATATTTGGGAAGTATACAACCTTTTGTTATCAGATACTTATAAAGAATACACAATGCGTGCATTTCGTAATGCCCCCGAATGTGATGGTTGTGAAATTGAAAATTTCTGCTCGGGTTTTTGTTTAGGTCCACTTGAAAAGAAATATGGAACAATACAAGTTATTGAAAAAAGAACTTGTGACGTTTATAGAGAATTAACACGAAAGTTAATCTTAAATGTTGAGAAAAACAGTATTGAAAATTACCAGATGCCACCTAATACACCTTACCTGAATATGATGGAAGATTTTTGTCTTTTGCGGTAATAGTTCTTGGCTATTCAAAAAATTTGTTATTCAACAGAATTACGCATGTGCTTTTATTTAGACATTGCTTGTCTTGTAAGGAGGTCATGCAAAATTTAGTACTGTAAGGGACTTTACATTGTTATTCCATATGACGGACAGGAAGAATATAAAGGTTTCTTTTTTCGGAGGCGAGCCCACATTAAATTTCGATGTCATTAATGGTGTTGTATCTCACGTCAAGACAATTGCATCTAGTTTAAATAAGGATTATTCATTTTATATTACCACTAATGGAGTAATGTCTCGAAGAATTTTGGAGTTTTTAGCAGATAACGATTTTGTGTTTGTTATATCTTCTGACGGGATTCCAACATTGCATAATTTTTTAAGACCTTCTAGCAGCGGAAGCCATTCGAGCAAATACGTTGAAAATACGATAGATACTCTTGTAAAAAGAAATATTCCTTTTAAAGTAAGGTCAACAATATCTCAATTTAATGTTGGTTATATGACAGAAAACGTTCGATATTTTGCAGGTTTGGGTGTGAAAACCATACATTACGAACCTATTACCCATGCAGGGCGTTGAAAATCTAATGATACTACTTTGGAACGTGCTGAAATTGACAAAAGTAAAAATAGTATCTTTAGAGGATGATTTCTCATTGAATTGTTGAGAACTGTAAAAGTAATGTCCTTTTGCCATGTTCTCAAATGCTTTATTTGTAAGGCTTTTGTAGGTATAACATAGGACATTATTTTTCGATTTGTCAATAAATTTCCTATAGATAAAATACCTGTCTAATCGATTGTAATACCGTAGAAGCCTTGTACTTTTATCACCACCCAAGTAGTGTGAATTAAACTGGACGAATTCACCAATTAATAAGTTCCGAAACAAGTATTCTTAAGATGAATCATGGGTAAAAGATTTTTAATGGAACATCATCTTCAAGCGGAAGAGAGGACGAAAAACCATTTTTAATAATGATAACCGCAATTGATACCTGTAATAACTCAGGTTTTTCTGCACGATAAAATACTTCCCTTCCGTAGGCTGTACTACAAGGCTCACATGTATATTGGGCGCAATGCCGATGGGGATGTTATTCCTGATGAGCGACTCATACATCCTGCGAAATATTTTGGTCATATCTTCGTACTTTGGGGATGGGTAGTCCTCCATTTCTGTGCCAAGGGTTGGCCGAAACACACAGATGGTAGGAAATGCGCCGACGCTGGTGATGTAATCAATGGCCTTTAGGGTATCCTCTATGGACTCGATCCCCGCAATGATTTCCCCTGACACCCTTCCCTTTCCCCAGAGTTTCGAGGTGTATTCCATGGCATCAAAGAATGCCTGCTGGGTGAGCGTCTTGTGCTTCCCCGGGCAGTATTTCTGGAAATATTCGGGGTTATACAATTCAAAGCAAAAGGAGAGATGATCCACCCCCAGCGCCTTGAGTTTGTTGTATTTTGATAAATCCTTGCAAGGCGGACACTGCACACCGACCAGAAGACCCGTCTCCTCCTTGATAGCCCTGACGTATGGCTCAACAACATCCAGTTCGTTGCCGTCATAATACCCGGTATTGAAATGGACAAAGGTAACGCCCTCTTGCTTTTTAGCAGCGATGGCCGTTTCAACGACGTCCTGCACGCGCTTCTCACCCTCTTCACTATATCCTACATTCAACCCCGTAGAACAAAACCGGCAATTAACCTTGTCCTCTGGCTTCCAGTAGCCGCATACTTGCGCAGGGTATACGGCAAGATATGTACCCTGCATCGTTCCCACACGGGACATAAGGGTGCCGTTGCTTGTCTTTTGTGTGTAAAAGGCCGGTTGCCGGGGCAGTCGAATAACCGCAACGCCATCTTCCTCTATCATAGTATTCCCTTGTAAATACTCCTTTTCCCTATTTTCATGAGGACTAGTTTTATGGAAGGTATTTTTCCACCCCCCTGTGTCCCCCCTTGCGAAGGGGGGAAAAAGAGGGGGCTTTTGGTTGTGGCAGTGTTGCGCTGTGATAATGTATTGTCCATCCCTTTTGATCAGTGTGTAGGGAAAGTCCTTCACAAATTTTTCAAGGAGCGGGACGTTCATATAAATATCTTCGGGATGCGCCGGAATGATAATTTCCAAACCACTTCCGAGACCTGCACGGGTACGCGTGACCATACGGGCATCGTGTTCCAGATCGCAGCTCTGGTCGATCTTCATCCCCTTACAAAAGAGGTCGAGTTCTAAGAGACCGGGATTCAGTTTTTTATTGTTTGTATTCATCATATGTATAATTATTTTGGCCGCGGATAAACACAGATTATCAGGATATACGCAAAAGAATTATCAGTGTAAATCTGCGAAAATCTGTGTCCTATTTTAATTGAAACATGGTGGCATTATGTCAGTATTTTTATTCTAATTTCCAATTATTTCATTCACACCTTCAATGATCTGGACTAATTCCTCAGACATACCTTCTTCGGCCATCGCCTTTTCAAAAGCCGGGTCAAGCTTTGGCACCTTCTTTCGCTAACCTACTGCGTTCCATCCGTTGAAGTTTTTCCTCAACTACTTCCTGAATTACCTGACTTCGGCTCGGAAAGACCTCTTCCCGTACGAGTCTGTCTATGCACTTAACGGTATGCTGATCCAAAGTGATTGCTATTTTTGTTTTGTTCATAAATCCACCTTCTGGTATTACTATATATCATACCTGAGATTAGTTCAAGAAGGAAAATTTTACCTATGGATTCCGATAGAGTTGACTACCGTTTGACTACATCATAAGTAATCAAGTGATGGATAACTCTTTAAAATTTCTTCTTTAAATAAAGGATTTCTAATTATTCTTTTAGTAGAAGGATGGGTTAATCGGAGCTTTTTTTCCACACTGCTTCTGCCGGTTCAATTCCACAGCAGGTTTGCACCCTGAACCCTATAGTTTATAGGTGAATACTGTCAGGAATTCAAACCGGCGGGTGAATCAAACCCCTGGGTTCAAGTTGCAAACCCGCTTAAGGCATAGCCGCAACCAAATAACCCCTCTCTTTCCCCCCTTCGCAAGGGGGGACGCAGGGGGGTGGAAAAATACCTTCCATAAAACTAGTCCTCATGAAAATAGGGAAAAGAAGTTTTTACAAGGTAATACTATAGTGCTACGCAACTGGCAATGGACCTGCGGCAACAAGCTTTTTTTGTCGTGAATCAACTGTCAGATTTAATCCTTCTAATGTTCTGGCCCCAAGAAGTATCATGTCTCCTTCTTCACCAAAGACAACTTCGTCAATAGTGAAATACTCGCCTATTCTGA
>MHXP01000095.1 GCA_001824485.1 Planctomycetes bacterium GWA2_39_15
ATGATACCTCTAACCGTGGGGGTGGTTATTATTATGATGTCTTTGTCTCAAAGCTGGACGGTGGATTAACGAGACTCCTGGCCTCCACGTACCTGGGTGGGTCTACCAGTGATTATGGTTATTCTCTCACCCTCGACACAAGCGGGAATGTTTATGTGACGGGGGAGACTAGGTCAACAGACTTTCCGACCACGAGCGGGGCGTATGATAACTCTCTTAATGGTAGTTATTATGATGCCTTCGTCTCGAAGCTGAATGATGGATTAACGAGACTCCTTGCCTCCACGTATCTGGGCGGGGCTAGTAACGATCAAGGTCGTTCTATCGCCCTCGATACAAGCGGGAATGTATTTGTGACGGGGTATGCTTTGTCAACAGACTTTCCGACTACGAACGGGGCGTATGATACCTCACAAAATGGTAGTGGTTCTTCTGATGTTTTTGTCTCTAAGCTGAACGGTGAATTAACGAGCCTGCTGGCCTCCACGTATCTGGGCGGGTCTAGTAATGATTCTGGTTATGCTCTCGCCCTCGATACAAGCGGAAATGTGTATGTGACGGGGTATACTAAGTCAACAGACTTTCCGACCACAAGCAAGGCAAACGATACCTCTAGTATAACGTTTCACAAAAACATTTACATTAGAATGCATGGGCAAAGTCAAATTTCTTCCAACGATGCACAACAGGAGCGTCATTGATTTCTTCAATACCCAGCGTAATTCTTTTCTTGAGTTCCTGTTTGGAATTCACGCGGATATGTTTCAGGAATGTTCTGGCCATCTTTCCAAAGAGGGTCTCCACCAAGTTCAACCATGAACCATGCTTAGGGGTATGAACATAAAGGAAGCGACCGGGTCTGGTTGCAAGGTATTTCATCGTTTCTTTCGATATATGGGCAGAATGATTATCCAAAACAATACGAATAATGGATTCGGCAGGATAGTAAGCGTCCATTTCCTTGAGTAACGATATAAACTCAGAACTTCTATGTCTATCATGAACCTGGGCAATCACATGGCCATCATGCAGATCCAAGGCTGCCAGAATCGACAATGTCCCCAGGCGTTTGTATTCATAATCCCTTATCACGCGGGACTGTTTTTCCGGATCAGGCATGATATCCGGCGCAATATTCTTGATTGCCTGCACCCCCGGTTTTTCATCCACAGATACTGTAATAATAGACGGCGCCTCACCTAGCGCCGATGTCTCGTTTTGAAGATTGACCTCCTTGTATACGCACAAAACATCAGCCATCTTCTGCTCAAAATCCGGATCGCGTCGCTCCAGATAATAGGCCACCTTATGAGGCCGTATAGGATGCTCGTCAAGAATCCTCTGAATCGTTGCCTTGGCTGCCTTCTTCAAACAATCATACCCCGCCTCCAGAGCATATTTCTTCACATGATCCGACAAGGCACTCCGTGTCCACATCTCCGCTGCATAACCAAAATCCGTCGGTTTCTTGCAGGCAAGATTGATCACCCAAGCCTTCGCTTCTTCCGTAATCACAGGTTCTCTGGGGCGATGATATTTGTCTTTCAGGCACTCCTCTGTTCCCATAGCCAATGCCTTCTCTACCCATTTGTAAATCGTCGGCCTGCTTACTTGAACCATCTTCTCAATATCAGTGACTGGTATGTCTTCTGAATATCGCAATAAAATGTTTGCCCGCTGCACTTCTCTGATCGGCGCTTTCCGTGACTGGGAAATCGTCTTCAATTGTTCCTTCTGCTTTTCGTCCAAAACCAGCTTTGCTTTCTGGCTCTTCCGTGGCATATTCACTACCTCCAATCGTTTGGAGTCCAATATACCATGAATAGCTTTATATGTAAATGTTTTTCTGAAACGTTATACTAGTAATGGTGAGTATGATGTCTTTGTCTCGAAGCTCGAAAGCAACCTTTCTGCGCCAAAACCAACGGCAATAACCAGTTCTGCGACAAATGTGACATCAAGCTCGGCGACACTCAATGGCACAGTAAACGCCAATGGGCTATTCACCACGGCGTGGTTCAACTATGGTACAGGTGCAGGGTACTACACGGGCACCTCTACCACTCAATCGGTAAGCGGTTCAACCGACACATCGGTAAGTATAGGTATTGATGGATTATCACCAGGCACTACTTATTATTACAGGATTGCAGCACAAAATATTATAGGAATTACCTACGGAGACGAGATGTCATTTATTACACTTTTCGATACATCTGCACCTACAGGCTTTGTGAATATTAGCAACGATGAAACGTATGCCATTTTTGCAACGGTAACCTTAACACTTTCGGCAATTGATGATGTGGGCGTTACAGGCTATTATATATCTGAAAATTCAACGATTCCATCCGCCGCTAATTTAGGTTGGTCACTCATACCATCTACATCCAGTTACAGCGCAAGTATTTCATATATCTTAAGCGATGGTGATGGCAATAAGACAATCTATGTATGGTACAAGGATGATTCGGGAAACGTGTCAAGTCCTGCAAGCGACTCCATTATATTTGATACAACACCACCAATTGTAACTATCACAAGCCCTACATCTAACGATACGGATACTACCTCTAATAGTAAAATAAATATAGGTGGCAGCGCAACGGACAGCACAAGTGGAATAAATGAAATTACCTGGAGCAATAATTTTGGGATCAGTGGAACCGCCAATGGGACGACAGGCTGGAGTATATTTAGAATATCCCTATTAATTGGGGAGAATACAATAACAGTAACAGCTACAGATAATGCCGGAAATACTGGAACGGATGTGATAACAGTGAATCGTACTGAAGGTGGTCAGGGTAGTATATCCGGCTATGTTGTAGACATTGAAGGTAATCCCATTGAAAATGCAAAGGTAAGGATTAAAAGGAAAAATATTGCAGAGAAAACAGTTTCTGATGAAGATGGGTTTTTCGAAATTGAAGCTTTGGATGCAGGGACATATGTGGTGATTGCGAGAAAAATGGGCTATAAGATAACCCGAAAAACAGTAAAACTAAAAGAGGATGAAGATGTTGAAATTGAGATAAAGATGAAAAGGCAGTAAATGAGTAATATTTACCACGAAGGTTTATCATGTCAGAATCATTGTTATTGACAGTGGGAAAAGAGGCAATGGACACATCTTAATCTTAATTAAGTGAATGTTTTAAATAATGTCCATTTGCTTGAACGTTTGCAAAAAAGGAGATTTTAATGTTGTTATTAAGATGCAACAAAACCAATGAATGTGATGGAATTATTAGAAATGGTAAACGTAAAACGCAATGTCCTCACTATGACGAACACGAGAACGTGACCAATATTACTGGGAAACCATATTACAAAATTACTTGCAATAAAGCCAACTACTGTCCTAAAGGAAACCAAGATGCATTATGTGTGCTTGTTAAAGGTTGAAGTTCTACTCTCGGACGACCTGTAAAGATGGGTATCCCTCACTCTGCCCCGAAATAGGTTTGTAGTTTTTTCAGATTTGGATAATTAGGAGAGGAAGATTCTATATGCAGGGATGTCTATTACAGGAAACAGAGTTATTTTATCAATAACGCAAGTATGAATTAGAAGGTTTTGAGATTAGTATATATTTCCGGTATAACGCCGAACTCACAGTCGCCGGCTGTTTGGCGTCCTGTGCAGTGTGAGATTATACGTCAATTTTTATCCAAAACTAGACTTAATCAATTTCATCACTTTTCTGCATGTTTTCAACACAAACACTGTCAGTACCTGTAAAGCACAGGAATGGAACATGACCATAAAAACTCAAACCCCACACAGAAAAAATGGGGTTCTCTTTTACAAATCTATGATAGCGATAAATAAATATATTATCTCCAATTACTTTAGTGTCCATCGAAGCAAGAGGTAACAATATGGTCTGATTAAGTTCCTCCAAAAAGTCTTTTGGCGCATTCTGGAGATCTTCGTTTAATATAACTTTCACCACGTTATTTAGGCCAAGTGGCTCACAAAATTCTGCGAAATAAAAACCACGGACTATTCGTTCAACCACTTTACGGATTCTAGCCAAATCAACATCATAGCCCAAACGATTTCCCGTGTATAGGCCAGCAGGAGTTCGTAAT
This sequence comes from Planctomycetes bacterium GWA2_39_15, assembly GCA_001824485.1. GTDB lineage: Bacteria > Planctomycetota > Brocadiia > Brocadiales > Brocadiaceae > 2-12-FULL-39-13. The sequence goes on from MHXP01000095.1 coordinate 4,098, forward strand.
TGTATATTCCATAAATCTGATAGAAATGATCTACGCATCCCCGTTGCCTCTTTTCTATTGAGTGAACGTAACACTGAATTCCAATTGGCCCGTGCGCTAAGATGATCGCCTGCGTCATCACGCAAACATAGATTGATCCAGAAATATTCATCATCCTTTGATGTGGTCGAATGACACTTTGTGCAAGCAGATACAGTAATTAAATTGCTTGGGCGAGGTTTTGAGAATAGATTTTTAGGAGGAATGTGATCATCACTTAATTTTCCCCTGCTACCACAATATGCACAAATATTTCTGGGATAATTTACAGGAAGTTTATTCATTGTTTAATCGTATAATGTATGCTTCAGCGGCGATCTTCCGTCCGCTACAAGCAGTTGTTGGAGGTCTTTATCTTGGCGTCTCGATTTCACTCTTTAGATTCTCCTTCTCTTCTTTCGTCAAGGGACGACATGCCAACGTATACAAATATCGCTGCAACCGTTTCGTTTCTTCATAGACCCGCGTGATTTGCCTGTGTATCCCTTCCACAGTACCGGATTCCTTCAGTTCTTGGATTTCTTTCCGGTACTCCTGAATGGCTTTCTCACATTCCTGCGGCAGCCGCCCATTTGCAAGAGCTTCAATACCGTATTCCTTTATCATCGCCCGCGCCATCACGTACAGCATGTTTGCAAAGACAATCAGGAACAGCACGCCGAAAATCGCGCAGAGACCTACTTCCACACGCCACCTGAAACAGAAAGCAATAAAACCTAGAGCAAGGGCATAACACATGTAGCACGTAACCTTAGCATGTTTCCAGGCGTAGAGCATGAACCAGTATTCCATATTGTCTTTTCCCATCGTCTTCCCTCCAACGACGAAGTCAGGAGCAGCCAGGGCTTCCAGTGACCTCTTAAAAAATGAAAAATTTCAATTTTTTAACAAACTGTAAAAACGGCACGGCCCTGGCTGTCACCTGAACTGACAGGTTCGGCATGTTTGTGTCAATTTACTTGAACAAACCGATAATGCTCATAATGAAGGCCAGAGCGGCTACGATTCCTGCTACCATAGTCCAGCACATGCTCTGTTTCGCAACCCGCAGCGCCTTCTCTGCCATCTCGTTGGACTTCTCGGCCGCAGTTGCTTGCCGTTTAGTAGCATCCGCAGAGGACTTGGCGATCTTTTCCTGTCGTTCAGCAGCAGTCAGAATCTGGACTTTGAACACTGTCCGGATTTTGTCGCAAACACGCTTCTCACGCCCGGGGGAGTTAACACAAGCAACGATTTCTTCAGGACCCTTAGCCCCACCTCCGAATTCAGACACGAACCGGTTGAACTGATCGATGGGAAGCTCTCGGAGAAAATCCTTGTAGTCACGCAAGTCTGGCATCTGAACTCCTATAAATCGAGCGCTTGACTGGTTAGTTGCAGTGGATGGTGAGTCCTGCTTATCGGTTGGCAATTTCGGCGTCGATCCTGGCATATAACTCCTTCAAGTCTGTGACTTGCTCCGACCGGTATGGTTCTTGATCTGTACCATGCAACCACCCGATCTCGAACCCACTTCCGATAGAACGGACGCGCGCAATACCCATGTGATGGTGGTCATCAACTCCGTCATACTCTCCCCAGAAGAGATACCAGATGATCGTCTCGTGATCACGCTCGTCGACCCGAAGCTCGTGCCCACGAGGGGTCTTGCTATCTCTGTAATGCCGAACTATTTCATCCATTTTGTTTGCCCCCTTCCTAGCCGAACAATGATTATACAGTCTGTATAAAACGGCAAATACAGACTGTCTCGATATATTTAAGAAGTTGTCGTGTCTTCTTGTCACGCATTGTAACTACTTTCGCATTAGCTTTTTCTGCATTTAAATGGAGAGATGATAGGAAATTGTTTTTTCTTTAAAAAGGATAATAATACAAAAACGAAGAAGATTGCAAGTTCTTTTTAGTTTTTTCTGAGGAAAGAACGGGGGCGAATCTTTCCATTAGAATTATATTGAAGATATTATAGTAGATAGGTAAGATTATCAATTGGCAAAGTCATGAAAAAAGGGGGACAAGGGTCGCACTTAAATCTTAAATAATCGGTCAGTAATCCTTATAATAACGCAAGGCCAAGGAAAGGGGCCAAGGAAAGGGGTCAAATCTTTATAATTGACAAATAGTTTGTATCTGATATGATTTTGGAATGGCAAG
>MHXP01000096.1:0-4873 GCA_001824485.1 Planctomycetes bacterium GWA2_39_15
TATGTTGGCGTTGATGTGGGCTCGATCAGTACAAATATTGTCGTTATGGACAAACACAAAAATGTCTTAGCCAGGCGCTATCTTATGACTGCGGGAAGACCTCTTGAGGCTGTAAAACAGGGTCTCTATGAGGTGGGCCTGGAAGTTGGCGACAGGGTGATCGTTTGCGGCGCTGGAACTACAGGCTCCGGCCGTTACTTAACTGGAGACTTCATCGGCGCTGACATGGCCAAGAATGAGATTACTGCGCATGCTACAGCTGCAGCTAATGTGGATAAAAATGTAGATACCATCTTTGAAATAGGCGGACAGGATTCCAAGTTTATTCGGTTAGAAAATGGCGCCATTGTTGATTTTGCCATGAACAAGGTATGTGCTGCTGGCACTGGTTCATTCCTTGAAGAACAAGCCGAAAAGCTCAGCGTGAGCATCAAAGGGGAATTTAGCAAAAAGGCGCTCTCGTCGTGTTGTCCCTCTCATCTTGGTGAACGATGCACCGTTTTTATGGAATCCGACCTTAATCATCATCAGCAGCGCGGGACGTCCAAGGATGACTTGCTGGCAGGTTTAAGCTATTCTGTGGTATTGAACTTTATTAACAGGGTTGTCGAGGATAGAAAAATTGGAGATACCATTTTCTTCCAGGGTGGAGTGGCTGCAAATAGAGGTGTGAAGGCGGCATTCGAAAAAGTAACAGGGAAAAAAGTTATAGTTCCTCCGCACCATGATATTATGGGTGCTATTGGTTCAGCCATTATCGCTATGGAGGAAAAGACGTGGGAAAAATCAAGGTTTAAAGGATTTGACCTGCGACATAAACGTTATGAATTGACTTCCTTTGTTTGTAAGGATTGTTCAAATATTTGCGAGATAAGACAGGTTAATATCGAAGGAGAGAATCCGCTTTATTATGGAAGCCGCTGCGGTAAATTTGATGACGAAAGGTCGTTGAAAAAAGGAAAGCACCTGCCCAGGCTTTTCCGGGAAAGAAAGGATGCTCTATTTAATACTTATAAGAAAAACAAACCTGATCATCCAGTCGGGAAAAAGATTGGGATACCACAGGTATCTACCTTCCACGACCTTTATCCGATGTGGAAGGCATTTTTCATCGAATTGGGCTTTGATGTTATAACCTCCAGCGATACCAATAAGGACATCGTATATAATGGAGTGGAAGTAATTACAGCGGAAACCTGTTTTCCAATTAAAGTGGCACACGGCCACATAGTGGACATGCTGGATAGAGACATTGATTATCTATTCCTGCCCAGCGTTGTCAATTTAACGCATTCCAGCCCGAGACTCACTCATTCGTATGCATGTCCTTACGTGCAGTGTATTCCGTATCTCGCCAATGCTGCCATTGATTTTAAGGGAAAGAACTTTAAGGTCTTGTCTCCGGTTATTCACTTTGAATATGGAGAGGAGTTTGTGGATAAGACACTGCGTCAGATCGCAAAGGGTCTGGGAATAAATGGGGAAATTGTTGAAACAGCCGTTAACTCGGCTCGAGAGGCGCTGCAAACTTTTAACAAAACTCTGGAGGCGCGAGGAAGAGAAATTCTGGAAAAACTGGGGGAAAATGAAAAGGCATTCGTAATAATCAGTCGCTCATATAATGGATGTGATACAGGCATGAACCTGGGACTTCCTGAAAAATTGCGCGATCTGGGGATAATAACCATTCCTCTGGATTTTTTAACACTGGATATTGAAGAGGTAAGCCATGACTATCCAAATATGTATTGGAAGACGGGACAGAAATTTCTTGCTGCTGCCAGGTTGATTGCCAGGGACAAGAGACTTTATCCATTATATATTACTAATTTTGGCTGCGGTCCTGACTCATTTATAACTAAATTTTTTAATAAAGAATTGGCGGGGAAACCCTGCTTGATTATAGAAATTGATGAGCACAGCTCTGACGTAGGGGCGATAACCAGATGTGAGGCGTTTATTGATAGCCTTAAAAATGTTAAACCTTCCTCTGATGGTAAAAAGTTAAGAGATGACATTCCAATACACACATTAGAGGAGAAAAAGAAACGTACTATTTATATTCCTTACATGTGCGATCATGGCAGAATGATTGCCGCCTCTATGCGGGCTAATGGTGTGTTAGCAGAGGCGTTGCCTATGGCGAATAAACAGTCAATTGACATTGGGCGAAAATTTACTTCTGGAAAAGAATGCTACCCTGCGATACTTACAACGGGCGATATTGTGAAAAAGGCTATGAGCCCTGATTTTGATCCTGGGACCAGCGCCTTCTTGATGGCCACGGCATCAGGTCCTTGTAGGTTTGGTCAATACAATAAATTTCATCGTATGGTGTTGGATGAACTTGGATTTGCCAATGTGCCTATATACACAATGGATCAAGGTGAAAACTATGATGAAGATACTAAAAACCTCGGCACGAACTTCCGCAAGCTGGCATGGAATGGTATTATGTACACTGACCTCTTGCAAAAATTACAAAGGGAAACAAGGCCTTATGAGTTAAATAAAGGTGAAACGGATGCCATTTATGAAGAATATGTGAAAAAGGCGGAAACAGCGCTCGGAAATCACCAGAGTTTAGTCGGGTCTGCCAGAGAAGCAAGTAAGTCTTTTGCAAACGTAAAAGTGGATCGAAGAAAACTCAGACCATTGATTGGTGTTATTGGAGAGACCTATGTCCGATGTAATGAGTTTGCAAATAACTTTCTTGCGAGAAGTATAGAGCGACTGGGCGGAGAGGTATTTATTCCTCCTTTTTCAGAATGGATTAATTACATTGCGCACTGCCGCAGGGAATCGTGCCTTTTTGAAAAGGATTATAAAGGTTTTTTTGGAGAATTTATATCTGACATTGTTCAGCGATATGACGCATACAAGCTTACACGAGTGTTTAAAGGCAGAATAAGACATTTCTTAAAAGATGCTCCTATCAGGGAACTGATCAAAAAAGGAAAACCGTATATTGATGATTCCTACAAAGGAGATCCGGTACTCAGTATGGGAAAGGTAGTTGAATATGTCGAGGAAGGATTTGATGGAATTGTCAATGTGATTCCGTTCCACTGCATGCCCGGCACAGTTGTAAATGGTGTGCTTGAGAAGTTCCAGAGAGACCATTACGGTATGCCCTGCCTGAAGATATCCTTTGATGGACAGGAGCAGACTAATGAAGAGACACGGATGGAGGCGTTTATGCATCAGACATATCAAAGGATGGAAGGAAGACTGAATTCTAAGAAACGTGGGGCTTCAAATCGCAAGCAAGGAAATGCAGTAAGCAGCAGGCAAGTGGCGGTTGGCAGAGGGTAGTAAATTTGTATTGGGGATTTGAGAATACGGAATTAAATTCCAAATCGTAAATCTAAAATTGTAAATTGGACACTGTGTTCTTTGCGACTTTGTGGTGAAAATTATTTTATTTGGCAGGACAGAGTGGCACAGACAAAGTTGTTTGTCCGTGTTTTGTAAGGACTAATATTTGACGAGGTTATAATGAAAGGTAAATGCTGGAAATTTGGAAATAATATAAATACTGATGAGATCATCCCTGCACGGCACCTGAATACTACCGATACAAAAGAATTAGCGTCTCACTGTATGGAAGATGCCGATCCAAATTTTATGAAGAAAGCTAAAGTGGGTGATGTTATTGTTGCAGGGGATAATTTTGGGTGCGGTTCCTCACGCGAACATGCGCCAATCTCCATCAAGGCGGCAGGAATTTCGTGTGTGATTGCAAAGTCCTTTGCAAGGATATTCTTTAGAAATGCCATCAATATTGGTCTGCCTATTTTTGAGTGTCCTGATGCAGCGGAACAAATTCAGGAAGGCGACGAAGTAGAAGTTAGCCTTGCTAAAGGCGAGATACTTGATAACACTTCAAAAAAACGGTTTAAATTTGAGCCATTTCCTCCTGAGATGCAGGAGCTTATTCAAGCTGGTGGATTGATGAATTTTGTAAAAAAGAAAATGAATATTGCGTAAATCCCAAGTCACAAGCACCGGGTCCTAAATAAATTTCAATGAACAAAATCTTAATGACAGAAACTAGTTTAGAATTTTGGAAATTAGGATTTGAGGTTTGTTTGTAATTTGAAATTTGTTATTTGGAATTTCCGTAACTTAAAGAAATTATTTTGTTTAAGGTGCTTATTATAAGGCTATGCAAACCTTAGAAATCAAAAAAGGTATCCATTGGGTTGGGGTTTTAAGTGCCACACTCAGGGTGTTTGATGTGGTGTTTAAAACTCGTTATGGCAGCACGTATAATTCTTACCTCATCCAGTCTGATAAACCTACCATTATTGATGGTGTTCATGCGAAATTCGCCAGTGAATATCTGGACAAACTCCGCTCACTAATTAACCTCAAGGATATTCATTACATTGTTGTCAATCACACGGAAATGGATCACTCAGGGGCGTTGGGCTGTTTATTGAAAGAAGCCACGAATGCCCAGGTATTATCCACAAGGACAGCGGCGCTTTTCTTGAAAAATATCCTTCACATGGATTTTAAAGGAAAGGTAGTTGAAGATGGTGAATGTATTAGTTTGGGCAATAAACAATTAAAGTTCATCCATGCCCCATACTGGCACTGGCCTGATACCATGTTTACTTATCTGGAAGAGGACCATGTACTTTTTCCATGCGACGGCTTTGCCACTCATTTTTGCGATGAGCGGATGTTTGACGATCGTGTTGATGACTTTACCGAAGATTTCAGGCACTACTTTGAACATATAATGGGACCTTACAGGAAGAAGATGCTTGAAGCCATAGAAAAAATTAAAAATCTGGATATCCAGTTGATTGCCCCAAGCCATGGCCCAATCCTTCGAACCGACCCGTGGAAATATATTAACGCC
>MHXP01000096.1:4885-8675 GCA_001824485.1 Planctomycetes bacterium GWA2_39_15
AGCACGCCCAGAAAAGACCCAAACAAAAGGCAGGTGCTGGTTTTTTATGTATCTATGTATGGGAACACAAAAAAAATGGCGGAAGCAGTAGCAAGGGGCGCATCTATTATGAATACTGAGGTTAAATTGTTCGATGCCGCAAACGTTTCGCCTGAATTTATGAGGTGTGAGATTGAATCTGCAGATGGCGTATTATTTGGTTCGCCTACAATGAATGGTGACGCAGTAAGGCCCGTCTGGGATATTATAGATATTATGTTTAGCGTTAATGTCAAAGGCAAGAAATGCGCAACCTTCGGCACCTATGGCTGGAGCGGCGAGGCAACAAGGTTGATGGAAGAACGATTAAAAGGGCTCAAACTTAACGTTGTCCAGCCTTCATTAAAGGTTGTTTTTACGCCTACAGAAGAAGACTTAAAAAAGTGTTCCATCTTTGGGTATGATTTTGCCAAATCCCTGACAAGCAATTTATTGTCATAAAACAAAAAACCTCCGGCGGGTTCAGGTTTGCAACCTGAACCCGTGAGTTTATTTGGACAATAGCGCTATATGCAAGCGATAACGAGGTCGAAAATATAAAAAGTGAGGTTCAAGTTGCAAACTTGAACCCGCGGAAATATTCATGCTAAAATCTGATGGAAACCCGTATTGAATTTACTATTGGCTAAATAGCATGTCAAAGTTAAAAAAAGGAATTGCACATTCAATAATGAAGTGCAACAGTTTAGAAATGAGGTCGGTATGAAAAGGAAATTTATCGTTGGGCAATTGTGGTGTGCGTTTGTTCTGATCGGGATACTCCTTGGTTTGAGTAATGGGATAATCAAGGCTGGAGACGTAGAGTTACTCCTCGGCCCGTCAAACGCATTTAATGTCGTAAGGGGCACGAGTGTGGCTGGAGGTACAAGCACACTGTACGTAGGTTCCACCACGGTAAGCATCGGGACGACTACACAATCGGCAATGCTCTATATTGCCGGTTTGCCCTCAGCCAACACCGTTGCATTTCTCCATGTAGTTAACACCTCTGGGACAAACACCCCTCTGTATGTGAGAAACGACGGCAATATCGGCATAGGCACAGCCACGCCCGCCTCCATGCTTACGGTAGTGGGTTCAACGACGGCAGGCTATGGTACAACGACGCCTGAGAGGGCGCTGGTGACGATTGTGGGTTTATCCTCATCCACTTCGAATTCATCACTAAGGATAGTAAACGATGCAGGTGCGAATATGTTGTATGTGAGAAACGACGGCAAGGTCGGCGTTGGCACTACCACAAGTCCAAATGAGGTATTGACGGTTGAAGGGCGTTTAAGCTTACGTGAAACTACAAGTCCAGAATTTACATCAGCAAATTATGGAAAGATTTTTGTGAAAGGTTCGGACAACAAGCCTTACTTCCTCGGTGGCACCGGTCTAGAAACTGGATTGTTTAACACAGGAGGGGGGACAATCGGTGATTATGTTGCAGATGTGTTTACTTACGCAGAAGATGGTAACATTTCTGATAATAGTACAAAATATCTCCCTGCACCAGGAGGAACAATTAGTAACACTGAAGATTATGCTGTTGTGATGACAAGAACAGGTACCTTAAAAAACCTTTATTTTAGCGCTAGTGCTAGTGGTTTAACCGCCAATACTAATTACATAGTAGTAACGAAAAACGGCACTGAGACATCGCTTACGATAACATGGAATGGCAGCGCCACTTCTGGTACCAATACTACCAATACCGTTTCTGTTGTTGCTGGTGACAGAATAAGCGTTAAAATTGTGCTTCCTATGAGTACAGGTAATGACCAGTTCACGAAGCCTAGAGCCTCTTTTGAGTTTATTGTCAGTGCAACTACTGGCAGCCAGTGGACAACCACAGGAAGTAATATTTACTATAATGACGGTAGCGTTGGTATTGGGACTACAACGCCAGCCAGTAAATTAGAGGTAAATGGGGGTAATATCAGGGTCACAGGTGGTTCCTTTATTGATGATGGTACGACGCTAAATGTACCTGATTATGTCTTTGATGAGGATTATCCTTTAAAGCCCATTCCTCATGTTAAGGAGTTTATTAAAAGGTTTAAACACCTTGAAGGTATTCCTGACATGAATAACACTAACGATTGGGCTAAATTGAGCATGCAAGATAGGGATATGAAATTACTTGAGAAGATTGAAGAACTAACGCTCTACATAATTTTGATTAAAGAAGAAAATGATAAGTTAAAGGAAATGATTGAAGAGTTAAGACATAGATTGTTGGCAGTAAAATCGAAATGAGGGAGAGCTTATATCAGCATGGTAGCATTTAGAACTGGTAGATATCGTAGTTTGAACCAGCTAAAGTTTAATGGACTCCGCACGTTTGTAACCTGTCTTCACAACTTCATTCCAGATTTGTATTCTTTTATGTCGGTTTTTGTGTAAGTTCCAAACAACTAAACCAGTTTAGAATTTGTTGAAAAATATGTTTAAATTAGACCTTCGGCGACTTTATTCAGGACTACTTGTATATGAGAGAACACACCCCTAAATCCCCTCCTGATAGAGGGGACTTCCTTATTCTCCCCTCTATTAAGAGGGGCCGGGGTGTGTTAACAGCATAATGAGAAAGTTTGAAATTCCTATACCCCCGGCGGGTTCAGGTTTGCAACCTGAACCCATGAGTTTATTTGGACAATAGCGCTATATGCAAGCGATAACGAGGTCAAAAATATAAAAAGTGGGGTTGTTGCAAACTTGAACCCGCGGAGGAGCGTCAAACGATTAATAATTTGAGAGAACATAGAGAGTGAGATAATCCAGACTTATCTATGCTGTTGATATTTAATGGTTTTCTCTGTGCCCTCTGTGGTCGGGCTTTGACAATAATCTGCGGTTTTTATGGAATAAAGATATGACCGGGCTAAAAGACGGAATCACAATGTTTTTATTGGTTTTAGCGGGGATCGCTGTAATCTATACTCCTGTTCGGAATGCAAGGGTATATGCCGTAGATTTTAACATCCCTGCGTCTGCCACTTTTAATCTCGATGCGGCTACGCTGAATTTACCAGGGACAATAACCATCGCCAACGCTGGAACTCTAGTAGTCACTACAGGCATGATTACTATAAGTAATGACGGCAACTGGTCAAACAGCGGCGCCTTTACTGCTGGCAGTAGTACCGTGTATTTTACAGGCACTAACCATGCAATAAAATATTACAATGCATTTTACAACCTGACCTGCACCGTTGCAACAGTGGGTCTGCTTACTTTTGGGGCTGCTCAGACTCAGACGATCACCAATACCCTGACTTTGAGATGCACCCCGGGAAATTATCTTTACTTACAAAGCTCTGTCACAGGAACTCAGTGGAAAATAGACCCACAGGGGACAAGGGATATTGATTATGTAACTGTACAAGATTCTAATAATATAAATGCAACGCGCATTATACCCGCTAATTGGAGGGATAGCGGTAATAATACTAACTGGGGACCAGCCCCTACACCAACGCCAGATGGCGGAGTAGGTGATGTTGATTTTCCTACGCCAACGCCAACGGCAACAGTGACGCCAACTGCGACAGCTACACCAACTGCAACGCCTACGCCAACAGCAACACCTGCTGGCGATATGTATCTGAGTAAAGATGTAGCTTATCTATCGGGAGATACAATTGTGATTACAGTGAAAGATGCAGATAGAAATACACGTCTAACCTCGGCAGAGGTGCTGACCACTGCCGTTAAGGTTACTGAATTAACTTCCAACACATCATTGTTGCTGGACGTCAATGAG
>MHXP01000096.1:8704-9905 GCA_001824485.1 Planctomycetes bacterium GWA2_39_15
TATTACAAAGACTTTAAGTTTCAGCAGTTATAATGCGACGCTTGCCTTTGATGCCGATACTTATTCTCCCGGGTCTTATGCAGGAGTAACGCTGATGGATGCGGAACGTAACACAGACAATAAAAATGCGGAGACACTGGCGGATGACGTGCTTATTGAGACGGTTTCAGTAAGGAGGTTTTCGAGATCGTCTTTCAACAGCGCGAAGGTGTTGATGGTTGAGACAGGCACGGATACGGGTACATTTATGGGGATGATTCAGGTTGTGTCGAGCGGAGGCACCATTGAGTACGATCAAATTCAGGCGAATGTGGGCGATACATTAAAGGTCAGTTATCTGGATGCGATTAATATGACCGGATTAGCGAGGATAGCGACAGATACAGCTTCTGTTGTGGCTGTGGGGACGGCAACAGGCAACATTATTGGTCGTGTTGTTGACCCGAACGATGCTGGAATTAATGGCGCAACGGCAAGCCTTATCACAGGAGGCGACACGGTCAAGACCACGACAACCAGTACGATTCAGGGTGCTGACGGCACTTACGTGTTCTCGGATGTGACGATTGGAAATTACGAGATAGTTGCAGTAAAAGCAGGCTATAAGTCTGATTCTACGACCGTGAGCGCCAATGACTTTACGCAGACGGAGCAGGGAATTGTGGCTACGGCTGATGATATGGTATTAACGCAGACGGCATGCGAGACGGTTAGTGATATAACAGCCGATCCTACTATGATGACACGCAAAACCAATACGAGAGATACGATAACTATAACGGTGACGGGGGAGGGCGGGTGTCCGATTGTGGGAGATACCGTCAAGGCTGCCGTTGCTGATAGTGGTGATAAGGATTTGATAAAGGTGTTATCTCCGAAAGAACAAGAGACAGACGGGGTTGGTCAGGCAGTATTTACGATAGAAGCCCGGGATAAGGAAGGCACGGCACGGGTTAAATTCAAGGAAGAAAAAGAAGATAAGAAGGTTTATGTGGATGTAACGGTAGTGACAGCTATAGGATGTGTGGCTGAGGATATAGAGGCATCGCCAGCCAGTTTGACGCTCGTTAAGAAAGAAAGCGGTACGATAACTGTGACGGTGACGGGTGTGGCCGGCTGCCTGGTGGAGGGTGAAACAGTAAGGGGGTATGCAGACCCAGATAATGATAAGCTTGCTAAAGTATCGCCTGAAGCACAGAAG
>MHXP01000097.1:0-5512 GCA_001824485.1 Planctomycetes bacterium GWA2_39_15
CTTTATAGTGTTTCAATAATTCCGGGAAATAGCGGGTATCCACAATCAGCGAAATCGTGTACTTTGAAGTAAAGAAATTTATGCCGTACGTCTCACTCGGATGGTGGTGTTTTAAAGGCGTTTCAAAAGTAACGGTATCGGACAGTTTATATCTTCCGCCTTCTTTTATAATTTCTATACGGGATATGTAGTTTCTTACGTATTTGAAAACAACCGGGTCTTCTGTTAAAGCATCTTCAGGAGTGAAGAGTACACCGCGTTTCTTAAAGCCCCCCTCAGTCATCGCCTCAATCATTACATTCACATCGGCGGCATGATCGAGATGTCTGTGAGTAAGGATAATGGCGTCCAGTTTCATGGGGTCCATCTTTGGCCTGCTTGAAATACACCTCACCAGACAGCCGGGTCCTGGATCCACCAGCACATTATAACCGTCCAAGGAATACCACATCCCACCGGAGGCGCGTAATTGCTTGGATACAACAATCCTGGCGCCGGCGGTGCCGAGAAATTTTATATAATCTGTCTCAGACGTATTTTCCATAAAAAAGATGATACCAAGAATTCACGAAGGTATCAATAACGTTACTTATAAAACTAATCCCCTGATAAAAACTTACTAAAACAAGAACTTTTTACAAACTTATACTATCTCGTGAATTCTTATCTCTTGACTCCCGGATAAGACAATAATAAACTCATAGCATGGCATGAACTGCTAAAGTAGTGATTCCAGGTTTTCTCATCATGAATAATTGATACATTTTATGCACTCTACGAAACAGGAGATGTTGAAATGACAGAAGAAAAATCAGAGGCGATTTCATACAGCCTCCCTACGCTGGTGTTTGAGAGAGAAACTTCCTGGCTGGACTTAAATAAATTAAAGATACTTGCGAATAAAAGTTTCCTGACCAATTTGATTTCTGCTATCGCATTCGGAATAGCTTATTTAATGCCTGAGTTCGTTGGTCGACATGCACTCATGATGGCAAGTCTTTTTGCCTTGTCAGGCGCCCTGACCAACTGGCTGGCTGTTTACATGTTATTTGAACGAATACCCGGACTTTACGGCTCCGGAATTATTGCCCTGAGATTCGGTCAATTTAAAGAGAGTATTCGTATTCTGATTATGGAGAATTTTTTTACCGAAGAAAATTTTGTCAAGGTCACCCAGGGTGCATTGCCTCACACAATACAGCCTGAATTAATCATGGATAAAATTGATTTTGATAAAATGTTCGGTGGTTTCGTAACGGTAATTAAAGACTCCTCATTTGGCGGCATGTTTAAATTGTTTGGCGGAGAAAAGGCCTTAGAGCCTCTGCGGAACCCATTTAAAACGGAGTTTGAAAGACAGGCATCAGAAATCTTATCCAATATCGACATAGCCTCGGTCTTACGAAAAGAAACTGATTTTGGAACATTTAAGTCCAAAATCAGCGCTATGGTGGATACCACATTAAACGAACTTACCCCCCAGCGGGTAAAAGAAATCGTCGAGAATATGATGCGAACGCACCTGGGCTGGCTGGTCGTTTGGGGAGGCGTCTTTGGCGCCCTGATCGGTTTTGTCAGCGCGGTATTCTTTTGATCTAAAAATGCCATTGACATCATCACTATTCGTGCTATTATTCTGCAAATTGGTACACTAACAATATAAGGAATTTTATGTCAAACTTAGTCCGATTTGGAGTCTCACTCGATAAGGAACTGCTCAAAAAATTCGATGCGCGGATAAAAGAGAAAAAATACACCAACCGCTCAGAGGCCATACGCGACCTGATCAGGGATGATCTGGTCAAAAAAGAATGGCAGGAAGGCAAAGAGGTCACCGGCTCAATTACCATTGTCTACAATCATCACAAGCGGGAATTGACCAACTTCCTCATTGATATCCAGCACGACTATCATGACACCATCCTTTCTACCCAGCACATCCACTTGGATCATGACAATTGTTTAGAGATAATTGTAATAAAGGGTAAACCGAAAGAGATAGAGGAATTGTACGGAAAATTAAAATCCGCAAAAGGAGTAAAACACGGGGGTCTTTCCATGACTACAACCGGGGCGGAGATAATTTAATTCGCAGTATGACCTGAACACAAATTTATTCCTCCTGAAGAGGAACTGTAGCTGTTGTGAAAAATATACACCGGACACTTGTTATGAAGGCATTTTCACCGAATGTTTTACGCGCTGCCACATCTAATTCGTATTTCGTGCCTGCTTCAAGGAAACCTTCGGGGACTGAAAAGGAAGTCGTTTCTTTTGGTAAAAACCTTATCAGTTCGAGATTGTTTTCAGATACATCTTGTGTTGAAAGAATCAAAAGGAAGCCCGTAATATCATCGTCAGCAAGTGATTCCCACTCAAAAGTAGGAGTTAATGATACGTCTGTAGCATCTGCTGCAGGACTGACAACTACCGGAGTCGGGGGAAAATCATACGCCATATCAAATATTGTTGCATTCCCGTATTTTTTAGGGGAAAGACCCATCTGATATTCTCCTTCCGGGAATTTCTTCTGAAAATCCCCGATGCTCATGTTGTATGCTTCAATTTCCACATAGGAGAGACCTACCGGGTTCTTCAATATAATATTCTTACTTTTAGGTGTCTTTATCTGAATCATTTTAACATTTTCCAGTGGTTTGCCTTCGGCGTGAAATTGTGCATCATAATACTCGCCGGATGAGGTTGTAACCTTGTCGACCACCATTCTCAGTTTAATTTCATCTTCTTCAATATCTTCATAATTCAAAGGGCCGGTATTGGCCATCAAAATATTGCCAACTCTTTTGCCGTGATTCAGGTCAGATGCAAAAATATCGGTGCTCAAACCCCATGTCATCAGAAACATACCCATACAACTTATTACAAGCTTTCTCATGTCAGAATTTCTCCTCTTGATTATTCTCAAGTCAGAAAATTATTGTTTCTTGCGCTTATTACTCCGGAAGAGTGGCAGAAGACGTGGTAAAAGATATATAACGGACGCCTGTCATATAGGCATTTTCACCGAAGGCTTTATAGGCTACCACATCTAATTCATATTCCGTATTTGCTTCAAGTAACCCTTCAGAGATTGAAAAGGAAGTCGTTTCTTTCGGTAAATATCGTATTAGTTCAATATAATTTTCAGAAAAATCTTCTGTCAAAAGAATCAAAAGGAGACCATCAATGTCATCGTCAGCCATTGATTCCCATTCAAAGGTGGGAGATAGCGATACGTCTGTAGCGCCAGATGTGGGACTGGTAACTACCGGAGCCGCGGGAAAGTCATATTCCATATCAAATGTCGTTGCTTTTCCGTATTTCCTGGGGGAAAGGCTCACCTGATATTTTCCTTCCGGAAACCTCTTCTCAAGATCATCAATGCCCATATTGTAAGCTTCGACTTCCAGATAAGAAAGACCTACCGGGTTTTTCAATAGAATGTTCTTACTCTCAGGTGTCTTTATTCGAATCGTTTTAACATTTTCCAGTGGTTCACCCTCGGCATAAAATTGTACATCGTAAAACTCCCCGGATGGAGTTGCAACCTTATCTACCAGCATTCCAATTTTAATTTCTTCATCTACACTGTCTTCATAATTCTGAGGACTGGCATTTGCCAGCAAAATATTGCCGATCTTAAACCTTTTGCTGTGATTCAGGTCAGACGCAAAGACATCGGTACTCAAACCCCATGTCATCAGGAAAATACCCATACAACTTACCATAAACTTTCTCATATCAAAATCCCTCTTTGGTAATTGTAATTAAATTAATTAAAAATGCTGAATATAAATTTGCGGGGTAGTATAACACAACCATGAGGATTGTCAAATTTTTTTTGCACGACAAAATCAAGTCACCCAAGCTCGAAGGTTGTAACGCCGAATAATCGGTACATCCTTATGGATGGCACTTCTTTCGTATACATCCTTGCAGTTTCAAACACCTTTTTCATCCGGTGCCGGTTTACAAAGTCCACAGCATACCGGTTAACTTCCGGGACATCTAAAAAGACTGGAGACCCTTTCGGAACACTACTCGTCAAGCTCGAAAAAATCGATTCACCTATTTCCAGGGTATCAGCAAATAGTGGCCCAATCTTATAGCCACGGTAACACCGTCGAATTAATCCGTAGCCCCGGATTAGACCGTCTTCTATATATGCAACACCTACAGACTCAGGCATGGTTATCCAATGCCTCAGAAAGCGACCCCGATTGGCAGGAAAAGAGTTGCGATCATAGGTACAAAGATCATCAAATTTCACACTGCGGAGGTCTACAATCGAATGGGGGAAAGTTGTTACAGAACCTGCCACACCCTCGTATCGAATATTTCGATATGCAAACTTAAAGCCCGACTTAAGGTAGTTGGGTTGTTGTTCAACAACACCATCGAGCCCAATGTTGTGGCCTTCTAACCTTTGGATAGCCTTATTCCACAGCCGGATACCATATCCTCGTCCTCGATATTCAGGTACAATGATATAGAGACCCAAAAAACCAAAAACACCGTCATACGAAACATCTGAAATGCAACCAATAATACGTCCATTGAGCAAACCTACAAAGAAGCCGTCCGGATCAGTATTGTAAAAACAAGCAGCGTCATGAATCCCCGGATTCCATCCTTCAGACGCTGCCAGTTCGATAGCAAAATCCATCTCTTCCCGCCTCATCGTTCGGATGTCGTAACTATCCATGGTTCTCATCTCTCAAAGATAGTGCTATTAGGCCGGACACTGTTGGGGGTAACCACTCAGTCGTGCAATGGTCTGATGAAACCATATTGTTTGCCATTTAGTTTATCCCTGCAACGGAAAAGCATTTGTCCGTATTTAAACAACCGGCCTCGTATATCTTTTTCGTTCGTGGTTTCCGGTCAACTTTAATTTTTATCTTTAGTCCATAAAATGTCAGCACAAAATATCATAGTTAATATCGGTTGTCAAACAGTATTGATTGAATTAGGTTTTATGCTTCGATAGCGTCATATTGTTCACGGGTTTTTTAATATTTTAAAAAACCTTGACAGCAGGGCAATGAGTGCTACAATATTTGCAATTGTAGCACTGTTAAATGTCACTATAATTGTTATTGATGCCCAGTAGAGGAAGTTTTGATGCATATTAGTGATGGTGTTCTTTCTCCCTACGTTATTGGCGCGGGATGGGCAATAGCCATACCGGCGCTGGCGCTTTCTATTCGCTCTTTGAAGGCCGACCAGGTAGGCGCTTATGGGGTAATTGCAGCAGCCTTCTTTGCAGGTTCGACAATTCATGTGCCTGTCGGCCCATTCAGCATGCACCTTGTGCTCAGCGGCATTGCCGGACTTCTGCTCGGCTGGGGCGCTTTAATGGTGGTAACTGTGGGGCTTTTATTACAGGCATTGTTCATTGGTTTTGGAGGGCTGATCGTTTTGGGAGTCAATATTTCCATCATGGCCTTGCCTGGCGCTATCATAGGGGTGTTCGGGCGTCAATGGATAAAGCAGGCTTCTCACAAAAAAC
>MHXP01000097.1:5544-6991 GCA_001824485.1 Planctomycetes bacterium GWA2_39_15
ACAATCCTGATTTCGGCTATTTTACTCAATGTAACGCTTGCTACGACGCATACGGCTTTTATTCCTCTCGCCAAACTGGTTTTTTTGGGACATATTCCTATTGCTATCGTAGAAGGTATCATCAGTTTTTGGCTGGTGCATTTTCTCCAGAAAGTGAAACCATCATTACTGGGAGTCTCAACACAATGTCATTAAGTTAATCTACCTGCCGTAAAAGTCCCCCTTAGAAAAGGGGGATAAAGGGGGTTGTTTAGATTAACTGACCCTTAACTTAATGACAAGGAGTCACAACATGAAAATTGTATTTTCTTTTGTTTTCACTATCCTTATTTTGCTGCCTTCAGTAGCAAACGCACACGGACTCTATCTTTCCTCGAAAGAAGGAAGCTTGTATGCCAATTTCAGCGATCATTCCCCGGCTGCTGGCGCTGTGGTTACTGTCGTGGATGAGGATGGTATTGAAATCATCAGAGATACATTGAATGAAGAAGGAATGTGGGTTTTACCGAAGGATATAGAGGGTGAACCAAAATTTGTTATTGTCGAGGCGACAGGCGGACACCTTACGCGGATTGCATGGCAAGAAGTTTTACACGAAACGTCAAAAGGTTTCTTTGATTATTTAAGTGTCCGTATTGCAATTGGTGTTGTAGTTCTCGGCGGCGGTGGTTTTTTTATAAAACGCTTATTAACTCCGAAATCCCAAATCCGCAATTCAAAATGAGCATGTCTCCCCCTTCAACACGGATTGGAACGGTACTTATTTTGTTAGCACTAACAGGGCTTGGGTTGCTCGATAATCTTTTTTGTCTCCTCCTGTGCTTATTGATTATCAGTTTGTTCGCCAGTCTTGTAGTAAGAAAGGCATTTGCAACCGTATGGCGTTGTAAAGGGGTGTTGATCTTTTTCATATTTACAGGCGCAACCTTGCTTTGGACAAACGAGGGGCGTTCTCTTGCCCCTGTCTTGATAACCAAAATGCTGGCAATGTGGTTGTGGGGCGTAATCTGGATTACCTGGGTCGGATTCGAACGAATCCTGTTAACCCTTGAAAAGTTAAGGGCGCCGTCAGTTTTGGTCCATATAATAGCATTTACTGCGCGTTTTTTGCCAATCTTGTCGGAACGGTTAAAGATGATGCTTGCCGCGCAGGCATCCCGTGGGGCGAAAAAAGGCATACGTCCTTTACAACTCCACAATCTTGCAGGCGGAATTGGCTGTCTGCTGGTGTCGAGCTTTGAGCAGGCTGAAAATATAGAACGCGCCATGCTGTCGCGCGGGTTTAGCGGCATATTCCCTTTCCTTATTGAAGATACGGTTGCAGTTCCTTGTGGCAGTCTGATTTTTCTCTTTATCTTTATGTGTATCGTATGGTTTGGAGTTATTTCTGATGTCCTGTGTTATCCGTGCCCGGAATGTATCTTTCAGATATCAAAATGGTGGGCTG
>MHXP01000098.1 GCA_001824485.1 Planctomycetes bacterium GWA2_39_15
TCCTTGTTCCAATACCCCTGGTCATGTGCAGACGCAGGAGGGCATCAAATTCTGTCACCGGTTAACCTCGCGGAGATGATGTGGCAATTTTCTATTCATATAGACGCTAAAATCGAACAGATTCAATAATTTCATGGCGCTAAAGGTATATCTATTTGTTCAGGTTTATAGGCATCTTTAATGTATTTGAGGGACAGACCTTCGTTGAAAAACAGTTCGTAAATATCCTTGTCTATGTGTTGGTCATTGACCATGGAGGCAATTATTTTCTGAATTTCTGAGGCAGTTTTGCCTTTTTTATACGGGCGATCGCTGGCGGAGAGGGCTTCAAAGATGTCGGCAAAGGCAAGTATCCTGGCCTGAAGGGGTATTTGATCTCCTTTTAATCCTTTATGATAACCCGTTCCGGTGAGTGTTTCGTGGTGAGCACTCGCGTATTCCGTCACATGCCTTAATTTTTTCGGGAACGGGAGTTCCTTCAGCATGGCTTCTGTTAAGCGAACATGGTCCTGGATTTTTTCTCTTTCTTCATTGGTCAGGGTGCCTTTGCGTATCGTGAGGTTGTAAACCTCGTCTTCCGATAACCAGGGGGTTGGTTTCTTGTCGTTCTGCCATGTGTTTTTTGCAATAGATTCGACTCTTTTGATTTTTTCATCAGACATGAATTCGCTGCCAATATTGACTTCACGAATGAATTGTAAATCTTCTTCAATTTTTTTTAATTCCTGAAGGTAATTTTTCTGGTATTGGTTTATATCGTCGTTTTTTCCGCTCTCTAGGAATTCGATTCTTTTCCGTAAAAACCTGAGTTCTGCGTCTCGCTTGAAGACTTCAAAACGGGTATGGATTTCGTTGATTCGATCATATTTTGTTTCAAGTTTGGTTGCCTTGTCCACAATATATTCAGGGGTGGTAACTTTACCAATGTCATGCATCCATGCTGCTATGCGCAATTCCTTTAATTGGTCCTCGCTCAGCGAAATATTGGCATAGACCCCGTCTTTTTTCCCATTGATTTCTTCAGCGATCATTAAAGCTATGTCAGCAACTTTCCTGACGTGACCGCCTGTATAAGGAGATTTTTCATCAATGGCCTTTGCAATCGTCCGGATAAATGCCTCAAATAAGTTTTCCAGGTCATGTATCAATCTGTTCTTTGTGATGGTAACTGCCGCCTGGGAAGCAAGGGATAAGGCTATAGACTGGGCCTCAGGTGAAAAAGAAGTGATAGATTTATTCCGCACATCCTGGGCGTTCAGCAACTGGAGTACGCCAATAATCTCATTTTCATGGTCTCTTAAAGGAACAATAAGCATAGATTTGGAACGGTATTGGGTGCTTTTATCAAAGACACGGGTTCCAGTAAAGTCGAATCCCTCCACATCATAAACATCCTGGAGGTTCACGGTCTCTCCGGTTAGTGCGACATGGGCAGAAACGTTGGCGTGGTTTTCAATGCCGTCGTCGTTTACTAATTTTACCGGTGGCCAGTTTATCTTTGTACCTGTACCTCCCATCCTGACATTAAGGGAGATATTCCTGACTATTTCAAAGTTTAGGTATTTCCTATCCGCTGATACAATATAAAGGGTTCCCCCGTCAGCATTGGTAAAGGACATGGCGTATTCGACGATCATTTCCAAGAGTTTTTGGATATGGCCTTCTGCAGAGAGTGCCGTGCCTATATTGGTTAATCGTTTAATATGGCTGATCATGCTTTCAGAAAAACCCTTGAGGTCGGTGATGATATTATTGATCAGCTTGTTCGCTTCGGCGTTTGGAGAGATGTTAAATGTATCCATACGATAGTTCATCAAAATGAAGTTTCTAGTTTTTCCGGAGCATTACACTTTTCAGGATAACGTGACAGTCCAATAATGCTATTACAGAGTTGTTCAGCCAACGAAGGTAACACTGCTGCAAGACGAGTTCCCTCATGAGTAACTCGGTATCGCATTTGAATAGAAACACGATCAACAAGACCTTTTGCACGGAGTTTTCGCTGCTCTGTTTCATACCCTGTGATCATTCTCCTTTTCTGAATCAGTCTTCGAATAACTGTTCCGCCCGGATAAAATCCTCTCTTGTTCTTCGTATTTGACCAACTTTAGAATTACTCTCGTTTTCTTGCTATAATTCCTCCCCGTTATTCTATTAAAAACCCTTTATTTCTTAACCTTGTTCCAATTACTTTTTGGACAGCCCCTCTAAGCTCTCTGTGGTGAATTGCCAATTTTATTTTGGCTTGAGGAGTGGAAAGAGAATGACTTCTCTGATGGAGACGTTGTTTGTTAGAATCATAATAAGTCTGTCGATACCAATACCAAGCCCACCGGCCGGAGGCATACCGTATTTTAAAGCAGTCAAGAAATCTTCATCAACCTTACCAACAATATCGACCTCAGTTCCCAACTGTTCGCGAAATCGCTTATCCTGCTCCGGGGAGTCGTTGAGTTCTGAATAGGAATTGGCCACTTCCATAGACGCAATGTATAACTCAAACCGTTGGGCAAAACGAGGGTCGTATTCACATACCTTTGTTAGCGGACAAATCGAGGTAGGATAATCCATCACAAAAGTTGGGTTATTTAATGTCTGCTCTACCACCTGTTCGAAGATATTGTTAGCCAGATTGTCACGATCCACGCCTTCAGTCTCAAGCCCTAGCTCCTTTGATTTCCTTACCAAACCTGCTTCATCTTCGTAATTCACTCCGCTGTGTTCTTTCAACAATTCACAAAAGGTGGCACGATGCCAGGGTGGAGTCATATCAATCTTTCGCGCCCCAAACGGGATCTCATATCCACTGTACAGTTCTTTTACCAGCGATGTTGCAAGTCTCTCGGTAAGTTCCATCATCCCATTATAATCACTGTATGCCTGATATAACTCCATCATGGTAAATTCGGGGTTATGTCGCGTAGAAATACCCTCGTTTCTGAAATTGCGGTTAATCTCATAAATTCGCTCCATTCCACCCACGAGCAGTCTTTTCAGATAAAGTTCTGGTGCAATTCGCAAGTAAAGATCGATGTCGAGGGCATTGTGATGTGTGATAAATGGCCTTGCGACAGCACCACCTGGAATGGATTGCATCATTGGAGTCTCTACCTCCACAAAACCGCGGTCATCTAAAAATTTTCGTATATACTTTAAAATCTTAATGCGTTTCAGAAAGGTATCCATAACTTCGGAATTGGTAAATAAATCAACGTAACGATGACGATGTCTCAACTCCACATCCTTGAGTCCATGCCATTTCTCTGGTGGCGTTAACAGGGATTTTGTCAGGATGGTAAAACCATCCACATAAATTGTGATTTCGCCAGTTCTGGTCTTAAAAAGTACACCTTCAACACCTACGATATCGCCCAGGTCAAACAATTTAGATAACTCAAACTTTTCTGTACCCACCTTATCGAGCTTTATGTATGCCTGTATCTTTCCTGTCCAATCTCTGATATCCAGAAAAACGGTTTTCCCATGTGGACGTATGGTCGAGATGCGCCCAGCAGCTTTTACCTTTATATCGGTTCGTTCTGGTACAAAACTGTCTAAAATAGACTTTATAGGTTGCGTATTGTCGTATCGTTTACCATAGGGTTCCACACCCATTTTGCGTAATTTTTGGAGTTTATCAAGACGTTCTTGTTCGAATTTATCCATATGTTTTGTATCTCAAAAAGTATAAATGTTAACGTGGTTTAAAATAAAAAAAACTCAAATGTTTACCCATTTTATCAGTAATAATGAGACAGTCAAGGAAAATGGAGTAATCAGAAAACAGAATTAAATTACGTGCTTGATCCAGTAATTTCTTGCAACACAATTCTCCTTCCTGCCATCCGAACCATTGTTTCTGATCATTGACCCTCGTGGAATTACAGCTTCACAACAGACTCAAGGGGCAGACCCCGCAACCGACATTGGCAAACTCCTATTCTCGTGATCGCACAGGGTCAAACCTTCATTATTCAATAATCTAACGCGGCGCGAATGACGGAATTGATCGTCACTCTCATGTCTTGTCAGGTATCTTCATTTTTTTGTCGTTTTTCCTGCCTTTTTAAACCCAATAAAGCAAGCAAAAAAATTATTATAACCACACCATCCTACGTTGTTTCAGCTTTGTCCTTTAGCCGTTTCCATATTGGCTCAACGTCTAATTTCTTTGCCCAATATTCCATATAATTCATATCCAGTTTTTCAAATTGTACCTCATAAACCCGCAAGGCATCGGTAAATTGTTTTTCACTGCCACCGGAAAGTTTTGCCCATCTCAGTTTGGCCAGGATTGTGTCTTCAGGACTCGAAACCTGCATCTTTATCTCAAGAACTTCTTCGACATACCTTCGTGAAAAACGGGATTGGTCAAAAGGTTCATCGGTTAATATCCAAAAATCAACTTTATCACCCTCTTTTACATCAATTATATTGAACATCTTTTGCTTGTTAATTGCATCAAAGATACTGTCTTCATCTGCATAAAAATCAGGCGGTGAAAAAGACTCGACTAGTTTCTTCACAGCCGATTTCTGAATAGCAACAATTACATCTATATCGTGGGTAGAACGCGGTTCGCCTTGTAGACTTGAAGCGACAGAACCCGTTATCATGTACTGAATTTCGGCGTCTTTGAGCGCCTGAACAACCTTTTTTAATAATTCCTGTTGTGACATTTATCAATACGTTTCAGAAGTACCTTTTGAAATTCCTCACCTGAAAGATGTGGAAATCTTCTCCGCAATCCGTGGATAAAAAGTTGCCTGGTAAATTCAGATAACTCAAATGCCTTAAGTAACCTTTTTTCAGGTGACATTTGACGAAGTACTTGAATATATATCTTATGATTTAGGCGCTCTTTCAAGTTCATGTTTGAATTCCAAACTGGTAACAACACCATTTATGATTGTAAGTGATTATAGTAAAACAAAACTATGTAATCAATGTGAAAAGGTGCGTATATCAAAGGAATAGGCATATCTAATGGATAACAAGGAAAGACAAAATTCCTTAATATCAGCCATTGCTGAAGCAGAGTCACGGCTTATCAGACTCGACAAAGAGCGACACAAAATCCTTGCCGAATTGAAATCCCATAAAGCCGAACTTTTAATACTTACCAATTCTTCCCTCGATAGTACTAAAGACACACCTATTTCTTCTGATGGGATTATCTCTAAAATATCAAGCCATGAGGAAAAGATTGCCACATTTAGAAGCCTTTTAAGGAGTCGTGGACTGATGACGTTAACGCCTTTATGGAGACATGTAGAAATCTAAAAATTCCAGCAGCGCTCGAAAGGTCACGTTCGGGGAAAGGCGCACATATTTGGATATTTTTTTCTGCCTCTGTATTGGCTTCAAAAGCGAGAAAACTTGGCAGTTATCTTCTGACAAAAACCATGTCGCGCCATCACCAATTAGGGATGGAGCAAATATAATAGGGGGCATAGCTCAGTTGGCAGAGCACCGCCCTTTTAAGGCGGGCGTCGATGGTTC
>MHXP01000099.1 GCA_001824485.1 Planctomycetes bacterium GWA2_39_15
CTTCGACTTGATGATGTTAATATTTTTGAGTATCCATTTCTTTATATGTCGGGCGATCAGGAATTTCCACCTCTCAGCGATCGGGAGATCAGCAACCTAAAATTATACCTTGAATTTGGCGGTACGCTTTTAATTGATGACTGTATCGGAAAGAGCGATTTTGGTTTTGATAAATCTGTACGACGCGAGATTAAAAGGTTGTTTCCAAATAAACCACTCGAAAAACTACCCACGGATCATACCGTCTTCAAGTCTTTTTACTTACTGAATCAGGCATACGGCAGGGTCATGGAAAAATCTTATCTTGAAGGCATAGCGCTGGAAAACCGCACCATCGTAATTTATTCGCAAAACGACCTGGGCGGCGCCTGGGCAAAGGATCCGCTTGGAAAATGGGAATACGAGGCAATCCCAGGCGGTGAGACGCAAAGGGCAATGGCATTTCGTCTGGGTATTAATATTATCATGTATGCACTGACAGGCAATTACAAGCAAGACCAGGTACATCTGCCTTTTATTCTGAAAAGACAGATGTAAGGAATTAGACAGGAGGAGTAATAAAATTTTCTTTATGACGTACTAAAAAATTAGCTGAAGCTTTAGTAAGATTGAATGTAGGGTCTGAAGAAAGGTATAATATGCTTTATGCAGAGTTAACAGAAAAAATAATCAAGTCCGCTATGGCGAAAGAATCTAATCCTAAAATCCTGTTAATCCTGTCTTAACAAGAACAAATATGGAAAATATTACTCAATGGAATCTTACCTTTGCCGGCATTGAAAACCTCGGTTTACGTGTGCTGGTGTTATTTCTTGCTGTTGCCGCACTATACTTCTCGTGGTTTGGCATTAAGGCTATATATCCAGTTACAAAGCGATTATTGCTTCTTGCCCTTAGATTTATTGCGGTTGTGCTTATAGTTCTCCTTCTTCTCCAGCCTCAAATAGAACAGAAAGAGGTCATAAAGTTAAAGAACAAGGTCGTGTGCCTTCTGGATAATTCTAAAAGTATGACTCTGAAAGGAGGCGATACCGGTATACCCAGGTTTCAGCTCGTCAGCAATTTCTTCAAAGACAACTCATCTTTTATTAAAGAGCTAGAAAATAATTTTGATGTTGATTATTTATCATTTTCTGACACTATCAAAGAGATTTCTTATAATGATATTGAAAATGGTCTTGCCCTTGATGGTTCAAACACCGATTTTGCCCAAATACTGAAACAACTTAAAAATCGTTATGAAGGCAAATCTGTTAAGGGATATTTAGTTTTTTCTGACGGCGCTGATACGGTTGATCTTCCTTCCAGTGTAAACAAACTCGAAGTTATTTCAAATCTCGCTAAGGACCTTTCAGCCCCATTCTTTACATTCTCACCTGCAGGTAACATGGAAGTGAGAGACGTTGCCATCAGTAATATCTCTTATGACAGCTTTACTTTTGTAAGAAGCCCGTGGGAAGCGGACGTCGTTATAAAGATTCTTGGATATAAAGACCTTAAACTTCCTATTACACTAAAACAAGGGAACGATATAATCTCCTCCAAGATTTTGGATACCGGAAATGAAGGAGAAATTCACGTAAACCTGTCGTTTATGCCTTATGCGACAGGAACATTTTTGTATACGATAACAATCCCAGTTCAACCTCATGAAGCAATCACAGAAAACAATCAAGTCAGCGTCCTGGTAAAAGTGGTGCGTGATAAAATCAGGATTATGCATGTTTGTGGACGCCCGTCCTGGGACGAACGGTTTCTAAGGCGAGTGTTAAAAAGCGACCCTAACATTGATCTCATATCCTTCTTTATATTACGAACGCCAACCGACGTCTCTGAGGCAAGGAACGATGAACTTAGCCTCATTCCCTTCCCTGTGGACGAGTTATTTACGCAGGCACTCAGCAGTTTTGATTTAGTTATATTTCAAAACTTCGACTATCGGCCTTACGAGTCATCGTTCTTTCGTTTTTCTCATTATCTGGATAACATTCGAAAATTTGTAACGGAACAAGGCGGTGGTTTTGTGATGGTTGGTGGGGATATTTCATTCTCACAGGGGGGCTACGATGGTACGGCTATTGATGAAATCCTTCCCATAAATCTCAGCGCTGAAAAAGATGGGGTTGATGCATCCCGCCTAAAGGCGATACTCACGAATGACGGTTTGAAACACCCTGTGACCATCCTTGATGGTGATACAGACAGAAATATTGATATATGGAAGAACCTTCCGGAACTTGATGGATGTAATATAGCTACTCAGCTAAAAGCCGATGCCGTACCTTTGGCAACCTATCCAACAAAGGGGAATCCTCCCATTGTTTCCACAAGGGATGCGGGACTTGGCAGATGTATGGCTATCACAACCGATTCTTTATGGCGATGGAATTTTCTATCCGTTGCAAAAGGCGGCAGCAATAGACATTATATTAAATTTTGGCAAAATGCTATAAAATGGCTCATTAAAGACCCCACCCTTAATCCTGTCCGCATAACTGCAAACAAAGAAACGTTTTTGCCCAATGAAGAAATTCAGGTTAAGATCGAAGTGCTTGGAAGAAATTACCAGCCCTTTGAGGGTGTGCAATTAGATATAGACGTTATAAATGAATTTTCAGGGAAGAGTACATTCTCTACAAATGGGATTACCGATAGTGATGGCCAGTACAGATTTACAGTCAAACATGATAAGGAAGGCTATTATTTTGTTAAAGCTACGGCAAGGAAGGAAAATGATGAAATTGGACAAGATTATACCGTATTTAACATTGCTTTGAAAAACAAAGAATTTAAAGACCCATCCATAAGAAGAGAGGTTCTTGCAAAACTATCTGAGATTTCTGGTGGAAAATACTTCGACCTCCCCACAAAAAACATCGAAGAAAAGCTTTCTATTGAAAATCCTTCCGTTATAAAGCTGGTAGGCAGACGGCAAATCTCCCTGTGGGATAACGGATATATCTTTATGATAATACTAACGATATTTTCTTTAGAATGGTGGATAAGAAAACGTAGCGGATTAAGTTAAAACAAAAAACACTTGCAACAAACCGCTTTGTTTAGTATACTGTGGGTCTTTCCGAATGTACCTTAAATATGACGCTATTATAACAGTGTATAAGGAGAGAGGTTTCTCTTGATAATAGCGATAGACGGTCCGGCAGGTTCTGGGAAAAGCACTATTGCCAAGATGCTGGCAAAACGGCTAGGCTTTAGATATCTCGATACAGGGGCAATGTATCGGGCGATTACCTGGAAGGCAATGCAGAAGGGTATAAACCTGGAAGACAAAGATGCCTTGTGCCATATCGCGGATCAAACTAAAATCGAGTTCCAGGGCAGGGATGAGAATTTGGATGTATTTGTAGATGGAGTTAACGTTACTAAAGAAATACGTTTACCCTCTGTCACAAATAATATCCACTATATTTCAGATACACCTGGCGTCCGGCAGCGAATGGTAAAGCTTCAGCGAAAGTTTGCATCTGAAGGGAATACGGTTGCCGAGGGAAGAGATATGGGAACGGTTGTATTTCCGCAGGCAGAAAGGAAGTTCTTTCTTGATGCGGATGTTGAAGAACGCGCCAGAAGACGCTATGTTGAGTTTGAGCCTGCGAATAAAAAGATTTCTTATAACGACGTTATAAAAGATATAGAAACGCGTGACAGGCGCGATACAACAAGAAATAACTCGCCATTAGTAAAGGGCGATGATGCAATTTACATTAATACTACCAAATTGAGCATTGAAGAAGTTTTCGGTATTATACTCAAAGAACTTGCGTTTATCGTGAAAAAATAAAGCGTATTTCCAGCCTGTAGAGAACGGGCTTTATTTCATTAACCTTTTTATTTTAAATTTTATTTCGGAGATTTATCAAAATTATGTATCGTGATATTTTAAAAGAATACAATGTAAATGTAACTGATATTGAAAAAGAAGTTGATGCGATCATGGGGAGTGAGGATACAAAAAAGAAGATAGAATCCACTTACTACGATTCTATCCAGAACTTTGAGGTTGGTTCGGTTTTAAAAGGCCGCATACTGAGTGCTGTAGGAGATAATGTTATCATAGATTGTGGATATAAATCTGAAGGCATGGTTCCCATGTCTGAATTTGACGGTCCTTCCGAAATAAGGGTTGGTGAAGAAGTAGAAGTTTTATTAGAAGCGGTAGAAGACGACTCAGGGCTCATTAAATTATCCAAACGTAAGGCAGACCGTATACGCGGATGGGAAAGAGTCGTTGCAAAATATAAAGAGGGTGATATCATAACCGGGCGAGTTACGCGGAAAATTAAAGGAGGTCTACTCGTAGATATGGGTGTTCCAATATTCTTACCGGCTTCCCAGATAGATGTGAAACCACCAGGTGATATTTCGCAGTATATTGGAAAAGAAGTTACCTGTAGAATTCTTAAAATAGATGAAGAAAGGCAAAATATTGTTGTTTCCAGAAGAAAGCTTATCGAGGAAGACCGTTCCAAGAAGAAACAGGAATTACTGTCAGAAATTGCTGTAGGACAGACCAGAAAAGGAATTGTAAAAAACATTGCAGACTTTGGTGCATTTATAGACCTGGGAGGATTAGACGGGCTTTTACATATTACTGACATGAGTTGGGGCAGAATAAGCCATCCGTCCGAAATGCTTGCCATAGATGATGAAGTTGAGGTTAAGATACTTGGCATTGATATGGAAAAGGAAAAGGTCGCTCTGGGACTAAAACAAAAGTCCGAAAATCCATGGGTGAATATAGAAGAAAAATATCCTGTAGGGTCTAGAGTAAAAGGACAGGTTGTTAATATAATGTCTTATGGCGCATTTGTGAAACTTGAGATAGGTATCGAAGGGCTTGTTCATATTTCTGAAATGTCCTGGACACGCCGTATCAATCATCCATCAGAAATGGTGGCAATTGGGGATATGGTAGAGGTTGTTGTCCTTAAAATAGACAGGGAAAAAGAAGAGATTTCCCTCAGTATGAAACAGACAGAAGTCAATCCCTGGACAGTTATCGAAGAAAAATATCCACCAGGAACAAAGATCAAGGGTCGTGTCCGCAACCTTACCAACTATGGTGCATTCATAGAGATTGAAGAGGGTGTTGATGGCTTGCTTCATATTTCCGACATGTCTTGGGCAAAGAAGGTAGGTCATCCTTCTGAAATTGTTAAGAAGGGTGATAAAATTGAGGCAGTTGTGCTTTCTGTTGACCGTGAAAAGAAGAGAGTTGCTTTAGGTCTGAAACAACTTTCTGATGACCCGTGGACAAAAGAGATACCAGAAAAATTTAAGGTAGGTGATATAATCAGAGGTAAAGTTACCAAGTTGACAAATTTTGGTGCGTTTCTTGAACTTGGTAAAGAAATTGAGGGACTCTTACACGTTTCGGAATTTTCCACTGAAAAGGTAACCAATCCTGCCGATGTAGTTAACATCGGTGACGAATTGGAAGTACGGGTAATTCGCATTGAGCCTGAAGCAAGAAAGATAGGACTCAGTCTTAGAAAGATGTCTGGTGCAGAGGAAAAATGCACCGTGTCCGCATCTTCTGTCGGAGATTCTCAACAACAACCATGTGACGAAGCTGCAGATAAATTATAAACGGACAAATAATTCCGTCATATAAGAAAAAAGGAGGTGTCTTTACGGAATCCGCCTTACAAACGTATTTGAGAGAAATTAACAAAATTCCGTTGTTATCTCCTGAAGAAGAAAAGGAAGTAACAAAAAAAGTTGTAGAGGGAGACGCAGAGGCGCGAGAAAAACTGATACGTGCGAACCTAAGGTTAGTTGTTAGTATTGCAAAAGAATATGTTAATCGAGGACTTTCTTTCTTAGACCTGATCGAAGAAGGAAATTTAGGCTTGTTCCGTGCTGTTCAAAGATTTGATCCATCTACTGGATATAAATTCAGCACTTATGCTACATGGTGGATTAAACAGGCAATCCGCCGAGCCTTGGCAAATAAGGCAAAAACAATTCGCATTCCTTCCTACATGCTTGAAAAAATATCTAAACTAAAAAGCACTTCTCTCAATTTATTGGACAAGCTTGAAAGGCCACCCAGTCTGGATGAGATTGCGGAAGAGATGGATATCACCGCAAAAAATGTGGAAGCCATTGAACACGCTATACGCTCAACAGGATCACTCAACACGACAGGCGTCACGGGTTCAGATCTTATCTGGGCGTTAAGTAGTATAATACCGGACAAAAAAACGCTTGCCCCGGAGGATGAACTGGAGGAAACTTATGAAAGAGAATCTGTGGAGAAACTCCTGGAAATTATTGATAAAAGAGAAGCCATGATAATTAAAATGCGATATGGACTGATTAACGGCAAATCCAAGACATTAGAAGAAATTGGCAAAATTTTAAATATAAGCCGTGAGCGTGTCCGACAAATAGAAAAGGAAACGATTCAAAAACTACATTACATTATGACAGGAGAGAAATAGATAACTTATGGACAACTTAAAAAAAATGGTCAGGGATATACCCGATTTCCCAAAAAAAGGTATTATATTTAAAGATATTACTCCTATATTACAAAATCCAAAGGGACTGAGAGAAGCCGTTGAAACGATTTCTAATCACTATAAAAGCAAGAAGGTTGATATTGTTGTTGGCGCTGAGGCGCGCGGTTTTATCCTTGCCCCCACTGTTGCTTTTAACCTTGGAGCTGGTTTTGTTCCTGTTAGAAAACCCGGCAAACTTCCTTATGAAAAAATCAGCATGAGCTATGCCCTCGAATATGGCACTGATACGCTCGAAATGCACAAGGACGCTATCAAAAAAGGTCAGCAGGTGTTAATGGTAGATGATTTATTAGCAACAGGAGGAACTATGGCTACCTGTTGTAAGATGGTTGAAACACTGGGTGGAAATATTGTAGGATGTGCCTTTTTAATTGAGTTGTCCTTTTTAAACGGTAAAAAAGTCTTGAGTAAGTACGATGTGTACTCACTTATAAAGTATTGAAAAATGCTTTAATTTGCTTTAAATTCTTCGCTTATGAATTTTACGAAAGTAAAATTTAATTATCATTTCAGAACTATTTCAATTGATTGCCCTTCCTTCCAGATTTGATTAAACACCTTCGCATTCTTTAACGCATCCATTACCTGTTTTTCAATCCACATAATTACATCACTATAGCTACAGCTAAAACATCTGACCATCATCGGTCCTTTCATCGTTTTTACCATTACAGAAATTGCTTCGCCGTTACAGTTTGGGCATTTAGTCGATGAAACCACAGCCTTAACTTTTTCTCCGACTTCCTTATTCGAAAACTGTTCTGCCATTTTTATACTCCTTTAGAAAGGTTGAGTAATCTGCTTTTAAAACAAACCTTTCTAAAAAAAAGTTTCAAACAGATTGTTTTATTTAAGTTTTTCGTCTGAACACTCAATAATCTTTTTGTAAGGAACGGCAGGCGATAATGAATTAGAGTCTTTAATTCCTTATGTGTGAATTAATTTAAAATAGTTTATCTATTTTTCTTTTTGGTTTCAAGTAATTTGTTTTGTTTAAGGTACTGCAAAAACAAAAAGTAAACTTTGAAGTTGGTTGCGTAACTGTCTAGGTTGCGCAAAGCGTGTAGGATGGGTTAAGCGAACCCATCATTATTACTAACCACAAAGCACGCAAAGATACCAGAGTAGATACGTTCCGGGGGGGGACGTAGTCTCTATAAGGATTGCGATTGAGGATCCTAGTGGGACATGGTGGGCGCTAGTGGATTCGAACCACTGATCCCTTGCGTGTGAAGCAAGTGCTCTAGCCACTGAGCCAAGCGCCCCCAGAGTATTTTTGGGTATTTTATTAAAAAATAATGTTAAATTCCATTAAAAATATTTTGTTGTAATGTTTTTTACTCCATCTTGAAATTCTTTGACAAAAGGTTTTTTTTGACTAAAATCAGCTTCAATTGAGGTTTTTCACTTCACCAAGGATGACCTTGCTGACATACTGTTCCTTCTCTAGTATATTTTGAACGGTGTGGAGAATCTAGTATTTAAGCTCAGGATAAACTCCGTGAAGAATCCCGACTCTGAATAGTTTGAAATTATCGAATATTAAATCAGGCTTTCGGCTATTTTTGTGATACAAAGCCCGGATGAAGTCGAGAAGATGGGAAGTTGTGAAGGTGAGAGCGTCTCAACCTCGCAACCTCTCAACTTCACAATTTCTGATTTTATTGAATGTGACTATATTGAAATATTTAAAGATTTTTAAAAGAGGTAGATACTATGCATAACAAAGACAATCATCTCTCGCGCAGGGACTTCTTGAAACATACTGCACTTGGCATGGTTGGAGCTGGAATTGGTATAAGTGGTTTTAGAAATTTACAGGTAGCTATTGGCACTGAAGGACAACTCCCAAGCTTTGATAAAAGCAGGGTGATTGCTGTTAAAAACAATGGAATTATGAAAAGCGGCAGTCCCGACCAGAAAATTGTCCAGAAGATGATGGACGAAGGCATGTTTGCCCTTACAGGCAAAGAAACAACTGCCGCTGCATGGCGTACGCTTTTTACGCCTGAAGATGTTGTTGGTGTTAAGATTAATCCGATTGGCGGTGTGAAACTCTCTACTCGTCCTGAAGTTGTTAAGGCAATCGTTCTTGGTTTGAAGGCTGCAGGAGTGAAGG
>MHXP01000100.1 GCA_001824485.1 Planctomycetes bacterium GWA2_39_15
CTTAAAAATAATAATGTATTTAAAATAACAAAATATGACAAATATTCTGTGAACATGCGAAAACAATGGGATATAAATGTACTTGTTGCTTTGATAAACAAACACACCGTCTCTTTAAAAGAAAGGCTCAATAACGTCATCAAAGCATCTTCTAAAATAGGCATTACATGCGTTCCTGTATCTAACGACACCACCAACAGTGTATGCATCAAAGAATATAAATATCCATCCTTTTTAAAGCGATTTTTATATTCCTTCCATAATTCTCCTGCACGAAAGGCATGGTTTGCAGCACATGGTTTATTAACAATAAATATCAAAACACCTAAGCCTATTGCATTGCTTGAAGAAAAGAAGTATCTCATTATCAAAAAAAGTTTTATTATTATGGAAGACATTTCCACTTGTTTGCCCTGTAATAAATACGTTAATGAGCAGTTTAATGCCCCTTATGATAAAATTGCATCCGAAAGGAAAAAAAAGTTAGTTTCACGCATGGCTCTGTCTTTCAGACAACTGCACGATTCTAAAGTTTACCATGGTGATTTAAAGGCAAATAATATTATGATTATGGAATTACAAGATAATTGGGATTTTTTTTATCTGGATTTAGACCGTGTACATTTTGATAAAAAAATAACACTCAAAAAAATGGTTAAAAACTTGTCACAACTAAACGCATCCATACCCAACTGTATTACTTATACCGACAGATTAAGATTCTATCGGACTTATACAGGCATGGAAAATCTTAATATTGAAAACAAGCAAATATTACGGGCAATTATCCGATTAAGTATAAAACGTAAACATGTATGGACTCCAAGAACACAGATTACACCGATTTCCTAGATTTGTTTTAGGAACGTACCCCTTAATTCCCTAACAGGTGGGAAGGTGGAAAGCCTCTATCTCCCTTCTAACAAGAGGGGACGGTGGGGAGGTAAACTTATCTTTGTCTATGTAATCTGTGGTTTTCAATTTATAAAATTATAATTATGAAAAAGGTTTATTTTCTTATACAAGAATGGGAACATCCAGCGAGTAGATACAGGGTACTACAATACGTTCCTTATCTTAAAGAATCGCAAATAGAATCAAAGGTCGCAATCTTTCCAGATTCTGTGTGCAAGTGGATGAAGCTATTCTCTGAGATTCAAGACTACAACGTGATATTTATCCAAAAAAAACGGCTCTGGCACTGGCATCTCTGGTATCTTAAGCGGAAAAATATTAAAATAATATATGATTTTGACGACGCTATTATGTTCAAAAGTCCTGTGGATGGAGGAGGTCGTTCTTTCAAAAGGCAACGGACATTCGCCAGGATGGTAAAGTATAGCGACCAAGTTATAGCCGGTAATCAATATTTAAAATCACATGCATTACCTTACAATAAAAACATAAACATCATACCTACAGCAATTGATACGAGCAGATATACAATTAAAGATTACAGTCTAGACAAAAAAAAGGTTACTATTGGGTGGATAGGAAGCAAGTCTTCTATTCCATTTTTAAAGGTGTTGACACCTGCCTTTGATCATTTAGCAAATCAATATAAGAACATAGAACTAAAGATCATTTGTAATGATTTTTTTGAATGTAACAAAATGCCTGTTATTAAAAAGATGTGGGCGCTTGAAGATGAAAACTCGGATTTACAGGATATTGATATTGGCCTGGCGCCTTTACCCAATCACGAATGGACAAAAGGTAAATGCGCAACAAAGTTATTACAGTATCTCTCCATAGGAATTCCAGTTGTTTCTTCTCCTGTAGGTGTGCATAATGAAATTATAAGAGAAGGTATTAATGGTCTATTTGCATCATCCATAAAAGAATGGATAGAAAAGATAGACTTCCTTATAAAAGACAGGTCTTCCCGAGAACGTATGGGACTTGAAGGCAGAAAAACGGTAGAATCATCCTATTCGCTGAAGGCAAATGTCCCAAAATTCATTGATGTCATCAAAGGAATATGATGTCATGGCTGAGAAATCACCCGTTATAAGTGTAATATTACCTACGTATAACTGCGCTAATTTTTTACCGCATTCAATCCAATCAATCCTGTCTCAAACCTATGATTCATACGAAATTATTGTTGTGGATGATGGTTCTACTGACAATACAAAAGAAGTTTTAAATCCATTTATGCAAAAGATAAAGTACGTTTCTTATCACCGGAATAAAGGAGCACACGTGGCTAGGAATATCGGAATTCGACAGGCTCTGGGTAAATATATAGCTTTTATTGATGCAGACGACCTTTGGCTGCCGGAAAAATTACAAACCGACGTAGATTATTTAGAAACGCACCCCGACATCAGTATGACTTATTCAAAACATATAAACATAGATAGTAATGGGAATAAACTTGGCGAAGGTTCAAGAATAATGTTGCCATCGGGCAACATTTTCATTCAGTTATTTTCTGAACAAAATTTTATAATTACTTCGTCCGTGGTAGTACGAAGGGAAGTATTCGGAACAACGGGTATATTCGACGAACAACTCTTTAATTGTCAGGACTGGGATATGTGGTTACGAATCGCATACCATTTCAAAGTTGCAGGAATTAACAAACTACTTATTAAATATAGGCACGACCTGCGCTCTTTGAGTAAAAACAGGGATAACGTTCTAAAATATCAGAAAGCGGTAATTGATAAAACGTATACTAGTTTTAAAGGCAAGGGAAATGGCATTAATGAAAAGCTTTATAAAAAGCGGTTAGCTTCACACCATGCTAAAGTTGGGAGATATTATTTGAGAACAGGAAACAAAGCCTTGGCACTTGAAAATTTTTACTCATCTCTAAAGTATAATCTATTAAATTTCAGAACAATAAGATACTATTTATATACAATGTTTTTCTCTGTATCTTCGAGGTAGCTTTTATTTGGCTAAAGCGAGATTAAATAACCTATCATGAACAAGCATATTGTAACCTATACAAATCAAATTTCAGAATACGCCTTTATTGCCTACTTTTTTATTCACTCTTTTTTCCCATTTGGCGCCGAAATCATTAAATTGCTATGCCTTCTCACCATGATTGGGTGCTGGACAACCAGAATAAAGATTGAAAAGAAGGTATTGTTTAACAAAACATCCATTGATATTCCTATTCTTTCGTATCTTTTGTGTTCAATAGTAGCTTCACTTCTTTCGGCGAATATCAAATCAAATCTTGAAACAGTCTTTCACGAATATTTCCAATATTTTATTATCTTTTTTTGCATGGTTAATACTATTCATGGCACGGAACAAATAAAACGAATCGTCAAAGCTATGCTTATTACCTGTGGCTTGGTCTGTGCGTATGGATTGTATGGATATTATACAGGATTAGCTATTAATGCGGGGAGACTTGTAGCCACTTTTGAATATCACTCCAAGATGGCAAGATATATATCATTGTTATTGCCCATCACCGTATGTCTGTTTTTTTGGTATAAGAATATATTAACCCGCCTATCTCTCGCTTTTTTAGTGTCTTTGTGCAGCTTTTCCTTAATCTTAACTATGAACAGGGCAAGCTGGGTGGCTATCTTGGTTTCGATGTTTTTTATAGGTTTTGCTTTTAAAAAGCAGTGGCTAATATTTATATTTGTTGGCTTGTGTACATTATGCTTTTTTATTTTACCCTCTAAATTCATTACCCGTGCCAAAACTATTGTACAGGTTAACAAATATTTTAACTCAGAAGAGATACTCGGAGAACGCATGTTATGTTGGAAGGCATCAATCGCTATGATTCGGGAGCATCCTTCGTTTGGCATTGGACCCAGCAGTAGGGTTTTTAGAAATGCCTATCAAGAATACGGCAAGAAAATAAGAGATGTAGAAAAACAAATGAAAAATGAGGCAATCCCCGCACAACCCGAGAAGGAAAAAAAGAAGAAAGGAAAGAATAAAGTCAAAAAGCTTGATAAATTATCCAATGCTCACAACATTCTCCTGAGTATATGTGTTGGAACTGGAATTGTGGGATTATTGCTCTTCTTATGGCTGTTTATCAATGTATTTTATACCGCTATAAAATCATGGCGTTTTTCAGTAACAGGATACGAAAGAACTCTTTTGATTGGTATTACAGCAAGTCTCATTTCTATCTTTTCACACGGTTTTACAGATTATTTCTGGGGAAAACCAGACACTGTATTTCTTTGGTATATTATTGGAATATTATTCGTTCTTACTCGCAGCACACCAAATCACGACCAAACAAGTTCATTGCAAAAACGATCTTAATATGACGACTTGTAACGGCAATAGGTAAAAATTTGCGGTTTATAGCGGCTTGTAAATTCATGTATATTTGATTATTACACTCATGTTCGACTTGCATCTTATCATTGTAAACTGGAATACAAGGCAATTATTAATAGATTGCATAAATTCCATTTATACAACAGTTACAAACCTTAGTTATCAAATAAATGTAGTAGATAATGGCTCTACGGATGACAGCGTCAGGGCTGTACGTGAGCGATTCACGGAGGTTCTTATCACTGAGAACCCGGAAAACAGAGGCTTTGCCGCTGCTGTAAACCAAGTCCTTGATGAAGATATCGCAAAATACAGCGTATTATTGAACACGGATACGATTTTACAAAAAGATGCAATCCACATATTGTATTCATTCTTAGAACAACATAAAGACGTTGGAATTGCGGGTGCCCAGCTTCAAAAACCTGATGGCACACGGCAACATAGTTACGATAATTACCCCACCCTTGCAACAGAGCTTTTTAACAAAAGTTTATTACGATGGTTTTCCCCATCCAAATATCCGAGCAAAAAACAAGAAATAATTCATCCTGTAAAAGTCGAATCAGTCATCGGAGCCTGCCTTATGATCAGGAATGACGCCATAAAGCAGGTGGGTAAATTAGACGAAGATTATTTTTTCTTTATCGAGGAAACTGACTGGTGTTACCGTATGCAGAAGGCTGGCTGGAAGGTGTATCATGTACCTGATGCTAAAGTTATTCACTTAGGCGGAGAAAGCAAGAGGAGGGCGCCCTGGCAATCGCAGATTGAATATTGCCGTTCGCTGTATATCTTTTTTGAAAAAAACAAATCCGCTCCGTCGTATATCACGTTCAGGACATTCTACATGGGAAAGATCATTTTGAACCTAATAGCAAACGGGATAGGCAATTTATTCGTTTTATTTCAAAATCATAAAATGCGTTATCGCCTGATGATCTACTCAAGGCTTTTCTGGTGGCATCTGTTATTATGCCCTGACTGGATGGGGTTAAGACCTGTAAAAAGATAAAAGTTAATATTTAGAAACGTGTGAATGAGGATATGCTGAAAAGCCCTTGAAGATATTTTTGAGAAAAGTACCATTCATGTCAGGCGCTCTAAAGCAGCTACTGCAGCCTTTACCGCATTTTCTTCTCCAGTCCTTAAGCTTTCCTTTGTTATCTTTCCCAGCCCACCCCTGTTAACGACGCCTGTTATACACCCTCCTCTGAGTCCCATTGAAGCAGTGAGCGTTAAGACAGTTGACGATTCCATTTCATAGTTTAACACATTGAGCTTCTGCCATTCTTTTGTAGCGCCCTGAAACCTTCTCAGCACATATTTTGTGAATGAATCATACCTCTCCTCGCCTGGATAAAAGGTATCCGAAGATGCTGTTATACCTACATGGTATTTTACCTTTGCTTTCTTTGCTCCTTCTATAAGGGCATTAAGTATCTCATAATGGGCAACTGCTGGATACTCAATAGGCGCATAATGTGTTGACGCACCATCAAGACGTACAGAACCAGAGGTAATAATGACATCGCCGATATTTATATAATCCTGAATGGCACCGGTTGTCCCCACCCTGATAAATGTACTAATTCCAAGTTGTGCAAGTTCATCAACAGCTATTGATGTAGAGGGACCGCCTATTCCAGTAGAAGTAACCAGTAGTTTCTTTCCATTTATCTCTGTAAGATATGTACAAAATTCTCTTTTCCACGCTAACTTCTCGTTGCGTGTTCCATAAGCCGCTGAAATCGCTTCAGCAATAATCTGAGACCTGAAAGGGTCTCCCGGCAACAATGCGAGCTTTGCCCCCTGAATTTTCTCATTGTCAAGGTCTAAATGATATACACTGTTCATTTCATTACTCCAAAAATATCATATAATAAGCACTCAATTAAAACATTGCTGCCGTTTGTTGAAGAATAAACAACCATCTAAATTTATATGATGATTACAATATACTGTCAACTGTTTTATGTAAATTTTATTTTCCTTGTTACTTGCTGTCTAATCCGGTATGTAAATACCTCTGCAATATATCCAAACTTGAATGTCCCGTCATCCCTTGCAATACAACTGCACCTATGCCATACTTGCTCAGTGGTATCTACATAAGAATCCAAACTTGCCAACTTGTTTTTAATTCTAAATATTCTCCTTCCTGAGAACTGGTTACGGCATCATTCCACCATGTTCAAGGAAAGTTAATGGTATGGCTGACATGGAGAATGTTTATTACTGTAAGCAAGAGTGGAACGACTAGCAGTTGTAATCTAACAAATGTGTCAACTTACCCTCACAACTCCTGAGACCATTCGTAATCTTTCTGAGAGGAAGCGCTCATCCAGGTTAGCAAAACAACATAGCTATGAATTATCTCAACAAGAAAACTATCGGGGAAAAAGCCCCGAATCCTTCCTGCCATTGGAATTTTCCTCTAATCCAGTCCCTTTTGTTAATAAATTTTGATGAATTTGCTTTTATATTTCTTACCAAATCAGATAAGGCAATTGCAGGTCTTAGACTAAGAAGAATATAGATATGATTTGGTATACCGTTAACAATATAAAGTTTCTGGTTTTGTCCTTTAACAATTCCCGTTATATACTTATACAATGCGTCTTTCCAATCGTTTCTTATAAGATTTTGTCTTCCTTGAACTGCAAAGATAACCTGAATATATATTTGTGTGTAGGTATTTGCCATAGTAATACCATTTCATTCCCGAAGAACTTATATCGCTCATGAC
>MHXP01000101.1 GCA_001824485.1 Planctomycetes bacterium GWA2_39_15
ACACACGTCCGTATTCAATAAACCTGAGGGTTCAGGTTGCAAACCTGAACCCGCCGTGGGTGACAGATACACCCCTTCTTCGGTAAAGAACATGGCATGTCCGCTGCCCCTTTCATAATATTTTACCTGTTCATCCAACTGCCAGTCATTCCGGATAAAATAGAGGGATAGTCTGCCGTAGTCTTCTTTAATTTCGGATTGCGGATTGTGGGTTTCGGGTATGTCTGCTGCCTTGGTTAATTGTTCTGCAAGTAAGTAATTTGCAATAACAACGGGGATTACGAAACTAAGAATTACGGCTCTTAATATGTTCGTATCAATCATATTCGTGCCACGAACAAAATAGTTTGTCGTCCTGCCGACGATTCGGCAATCTTATCGAACAGATGAACTATCAGGATGAGGCACAGGCAGTCTCTGTTCCTCGTTTGTTTCGTATTGTGTTTTTTAATCAGGCTGCCTTCGGCAGCGACTAGAGATTCAAAATGCTATACGTTTGATATGTCGTTGTCAAGGCATTTATTTGATAAGAAAATCACCATTGAACATTAATTAAGCCTTCGGCAGCTTTTTCAATGTAGCGCGAACTAAAGTTCGCACTACAACTGCAACTTTGAATTTCCTTAACGTTAAATTAGGCACGGACAAACCAGTTTGTCCATGCCACCCAACAACTTTGAAATTCCTAAACATGAGATGCAGGGGCAATTCATGAATTGCCCCTACTTTAATGTACAGGAATTTCAAACATAGTTTCCCCTCTAGCAAGAGGTAACACACCCCTTAATCCCCTCTCGAGAGGGGAATGGGGTGTGTTATAATGGCAAACGACACCCCCCGGCCCCGCAAGGTAGGTCGGGCGTCCTCGCCTGACATTATGGATGACAAGCGGGGACGCTTGTCCTACCAATGAGGGGAGATTTAAAGTCGCTGCCAGAGGCAGCCTAATTAAATGTTTAGGAATTTCAAACTTTAGTTCCTCTCCCTTGATGGGGGAGGTCGGGTGGGGGTGGAGGGAAAAGGATGATCACCCTCCCCTAACCCCTCCCATCAAGGGACGGGGAAAAAGTCGCCGAAGGCCTAATTTAATGTATAAGAATTTCAAAGTTGTTGGTTTTAGGTTGTGTGAATCATAATTAGATAATAACACACCCCCGTCCCCTCTTGATAGAGGGGAGATGTGGCGTTTTTCCCCTCTATCAAGAGGGGACTTCGTCGTGAGCGCTCAGTCGAACGATAAAGGGGTG
Organism: Planctomycetes bacterium GWA2_39_15; assembly: GCA_001824485.1. Lineage (GTDB taxonomy): Bacteria > Planctomycetota > Brocadiia > Brocadiales > Brocadiaceae > 2-12-FULL-39-13. Next base: position 1,248 of record MHXP01000101.1, read on the forward strand.
TGTAATCATAATAAAAGTTGCCGAAAGTCTGATTAAATATATTAGGAATTTCTTTATGAATAAAAATTTTGAAAGATTGATAAGAGTAGGTATGTTTGCAAAAATTTTTAATATTTCTTATAGACGTGGCTTTTCTTTTATCTGTTTGATTATTATCCAATTATTCCTGTTCCATACTGCCTCATCATTTGCCCAGCTTGCCAATACCCCTTGGCCTATGTTTATGCATGATTTTCAGCATACGGGACAGAGTACATTTAGCGGTCCTCAAAACAGCAAGCTTCACCAGAGATATCTGATAGGGGCAGAGGTTGCAGCGTCTCCTGTCTTAGGTTCTGATGGTGCGGTCTATGTGGGTGACGCTGATGGAAATTTTTATGCTATAACCACGGAGGGCAAAAAAAGACTGCTTCTTACGACAAACGGAGGAATATACAATGCTGCAGCCGTTGGCGCCAATGACGTTGTTTATGTGGGGTCGGAAGACGGCTATCTATATGCCGTACAAACAGACGGTGTTCTTGAGTGGAGTTTCAGGACATCGGGGAGTATTAATTCATCTCCCGTGATAAATCTTAGCGACGGCACAATATACTTTTGTTCGGAAGATAAGGGTTTATATGCTGTGAGCAGCGGAGGCAGTAAAAAATGGAGATATGAATTAGACGAAGAATCATGGTCTTCTCCCGCATTGGATATAAGCAATAACACTGTTTATGTGGGCTCTATAAACGGCGTACTTTACGCTGTTGACGCCGGAAACGGGAGTAAGAAATGGAATTTCGATACGGGCGATTTTATCATCGGCTCGCCTGCGATTGACGCAGAGAACGGATTGGTTTTTATTGGCACGGCGGGAGGGAAAATTTATGCTGTAGATAGAAATAGCGGATCGCTTAAATGGACTTATCCGCAGGGTGAAGGTGTTTACATAGGGTCAGTTTCGTCCACGCCTGCAATTGATACAGCGACAGGCTCAGATGCGATTTGTGTGGGATCTGAAGACGGAAAACTCTATAGTTTAGACAGAACTAACGGCAGTCTAAATTGGGCATATAACGCAGGCAACGCTATTGATTCGTCTCCTGCGATTGATGAAGGCGGTTTTATTTATTTTGGGTCTGAGAATGGAAATATTCATTCAGTCAGTGAAGATGGAACGCTAAATTGGACTTATGCGACCGGAGGTGAGGTTTATTCATCTCCTGCTATAGGCGCCAACGGACTTTTATACATCGGTTCTTACGATGGATATGTATATGCTATAGGCTCAGAAGTCTCTACAAAATTAACTGCGGACTTTACAGCCACTCCAATGTCAGGTTCGTATCCACTGACGGTTCAGTTTATAGACCGTTCTGTGGGTGAAGTTACCTCGTGGAAGTGGGATTTTGGGGATGGCGCTACAGCTTCCACTCAAAATCCAAGTTATACATACAACAGTGCGGGGGAATATACCGTAAGCCTGAAGGTGACTGGCAAAGGCATATCCGACACGGAAGAAAAAGAGGGCTTCATTTCGGTGAAACTTAAACAGTCTGAAATAACGCCGCTGGAAATATCGCCTTCTGAGATAATCTTTGGCGAGTCTTTAACAATACAAGGGACAATTACCGTAGAGAATCAGGCGCAAATACCACTCAGCAGTCCTGCTGAAGTTGTCTTTAACTTTACGGAAAGTGTAAAGGGGACGGCGACAACTGTTGTTGCATCCAACATAAACGGCAGTTTTACTCTAGCCGATTATTTTCCCCCTGCAGGGGGTACCTGGACTGTTACAGCCAGTTGGGCAGGGAACGATATATATGGCGGTGCGGAGAGCGATAAGGAAACATTTACGGTTAATCAGGCTGAAGTAACCGGGATAACTTTTGAACCCTCGTCCGGAAATATTCAAACCGATCAGACATTGAGCGTTAGTGGAGTTGTAACATTAAACCCCGATAATGAAGTAACAAGAAAAAATTTCGTAGGAAACACATTGAAGCTGGTGCGCTTCAATCCTTACGAAAAATATGAAAAAATCATTGAAGTGCAGCCTTCTCTGTCCGGAGGTCAAATAACATATAAGTTTGAAGATATTTCATTACCTTATGCAGGTGTTTGGGAATTGTCAGTTGGTTATGACACAAATGCTAGTTTTAAGGGGATGGCTTCTCCTGAGGATGAAAACGAAAGAGAAATTGAGGTAGATGGTATTCAGAAAGAGTTGGTTGGCTATGCTATTTTGGTTGAAGGCTTTGTTGAAGATAAGTCTGGTATGGATTCTCATAACCTGACGACAAATTATATATATAAAACGCTCCTCCAAAGAGGTTTTAAAAGCGAGAATATTTATTATCTTAATTATGACACGTCTCAGAGTGGAGTTACTGCAAAGACATCTGAGGAAAACGTATTGGATGCCATAAAGTCCTGGGCAAGCGAAAAGATGAATAATGCGCCCGCTCCATTATATGTGATATTTGTGGGGCATGGCGGTGATAAAGAATTCTTCATCTATCCTGATACTCTGACTGCCAAGGAGATTGCTGATGCCATAGATAATCTCGAAGATAAAAAATTAACTACAAGCGCATTGGAAAACCCTATTGTTATTGTTTTTGGCGCAAATCGGTCCGGAAGTTTTATTGACAAAATTTCTAAACAAGGTTCAAAACGAATTATCATTACCAGTTCAGACGCGGAAGAGATTGCTTATAAAGGCCCTTTGCCGCAAGACGAAACACTCAGACATGGGGATTATTTTGTCTATGAATTGTTTAATTATGCTTCCAGGAATATTGACTTGAAGAGGTGTTTTGAAGAGGCGGCAAAAGAGATGTCTGTGTTTACATCTAGCGGCACTACTACCGTTGGAAGTCATTTCGACTCCTCGGCGCAGCATCCGATATTTGATGACAACGGCGACGGCGTGGGGACGTATTACAGCGGGTCTCTTTTTTCTCTTTCAGGGACCGACGGCGTATTATCCACAGGGCACATAATTGGCAACACAACCTCGGCTGCCAATCTTGAATTGACAGAAGTTACAGGTTTAATTAGTCTTGAGGCAAATGAATCTAGTCCCGTCTTGTATGCCAGTGTAAATAACACTGCGTTGGCGGAAAAGACTTGGTTGGAAATTGCCGTGCCCGGCAGCAGTTTGGTAAACAACAATAACGTAACCGAACAACAAGTCGTCAATATGCCTAGATTTAATTCAGATTATTTTGATCAGACTGAGCAGGAATTTATCTGGAACGATTTCAGCGATAACACAGATTTTAATAACTTCGGGGATGCGGGACGATATAAAGTATTTTATTTCTCAAGGGATAATACCAGTAAGATTGCGCCGTTTAGAGAATCTGAAGTAATAAAAAATGAGGCAGATAATCAACCGCCATCCGATTTTGGTTTTGTTTATCCGCCTGATGGGGTAAATACTCCAGTCGTTCTGAATTTTGACTGGCAAGACGTTGAAACTTCAGAAGGCGAGACGGTAACTTATACGTTTCAGATTTCAACAAGCGCTGATTTTGTAAATGATTTGGTCTATGAACAGACAGGATTACTGGTAAGCAATGCAGTTGTAGATAGTTCGGCAGGTTTGAAAGACGGCGTTACATATTATTGGAGGGCTATAGCGGTTGATAGTAAAGGGGGAGTCACTTATATAGGTTCGTCCGGCAAGTTAGCTGCAGGGAAATTTAATCGCCTGAAGTCCAGGAACAATAGCGCCGACAGCGAATCGGATTATAATAGTTTTAAACCGAAATTATCTAATGGGTATCCGGGTTATGTTAAGGGTTTTGTTTTTGATGAAACAACCGAAGAAAATATTGGTGATGCGACGATTACTATAAAAGACATAGAAGGCTCTTACAATACAACCAAGGATGGCGCCTATTTCATCGAACTGCCGTCAGGCACGTACAAGATTTCAGCGAAAGCATCGGGATATGCGTCAAAAACTGAAACTGTAAATGTGGAGGCGATGGAGACTGTTGTGCAAAATATAGGTTTGACTGAATCCTCCCAGTCGGCAAGCATTTCGGGCAAAGTAACCGATAAAAAGACGGAAGAACCGCTGGCAGGCGTGCTGATTACTATCGAGAACGATGCTATTACAGAAACTACAACATCTGATATTGGAGGCGACTATTCAATCACAAGCATGGAACATGGAGAATACAACCTAAAGGCTGAGAAAGCGGGTTATAAGATTTATGAGAAAGAAATAAAATTAAAGGCAGGAAAAGATAAGGAAAAAAATATTAAAATGAAGGAAGAGAAGTAACTTTGTTTCATGGTATCGCTCAATTTTGGAGGATATAAGTTATGAATGAACAATTAATAAATGCAAAAAATATAAACCTCTTTGTAATATTTTTATTTCTATTTAGTTTTGTTCCTTTTGCTTTTTCTCAAAATGACGAGTCTTCGGAAGTTGGCATGATAAAGGCTCTTTCCGGGAAAGCGTGGCTTAATAGAGGAGGTAAAAAAGAAGAGGCAAAAAAGACTATGGAGTTAAGAAAGGGCGATATACTTGAAATTGAAGATCAGGCAAGCGCAACAATTGTTTATTTTAAAGGGGGGAAAAAAGAAGAGTATAAAGCAAAAGCTGTTATCGAAATTGGTATTGACGGCAGTAACATAAAGGAAGGGCCTGCGGCTTTTGTACAGGAATCACAGGGGAAAAAGATTCAAATGGATAAGCAGGACGACAGTCTGAAATTACGCGATAAAGACCTTGTCCATGCTGGGGGACAGTTTATTCGCGGTATATTACCGCCAAAGCAGTATTTTGAAGACAATCATATACAGCGTTATGCCGTTGTGGTCGGCGTCTCTGATTACAAAGATGCCGGAATACCCGACCTGAAATATGCCGATGCGGATGCACAGGCTTTTTATGACTTTTTAACCAGCCCGATTGGCGGTGATTTTACTAAAGAAAATGTTATGTTATTGAAAAATGAACAGGCAACGCTGAAGAATGTCAAATTAGCTGTTACTAATTTTCTAAAAAAGGCGATTGATTCTGATTTTGTGGTTATTTTTATGGCATGTCATGGCGAACCGGAACCTGATCGTCCAAACAATCTTTATCTGCTAATGCACGACTCAGAACTGGACAGCCTGTCAGCAACGGCTTATCACATGGAAAGCGTAAACACAGACATGAAGCGGTATATTTCTGCAAAGAGGCTGATATTCTTTGCTGATGCCTGCCATAGCGCCGGTCTGACAGAAGGCTCTGTCGGCACAAGGGGATTTTCCAACACTATTAATGTTGCTATTTCCACGCTTAAAACAACAAGGGAAGGCTGGGGGATTGTAAGCGCCAGCAGGGCTGGGGAAGTGTCAATGGAATCCAGCCAATGGGGAGGCGGGCATGGGGCTTTTACATACTATTTGCTGGAAGGGATGAACGGAAAGGCGGATGAGGCAGGAAACAAAAATGGCATTGTTACCCTTGCTGAAGCATTTGATTATTTGGAGGAAAAGGTGAAGCGCTCAACGCAAAATGCACAGCACCCAGACACGGCAGGAAATTTTGACAATAATATTCCGCTGGGTTTCCCTGGGGTTGGGACAACGTCTGGCGAAAAAGAGCAAACAACTTCTTCTCCGCGTTTTGGGACATTGCAGATTACCACTCGTCCCGAAGGCGTATCCGTGTACATAGACGGGAAAGAAGCGGGCGCAACACCTTTGAGCAGCAAACTGGTTGCTGGCACATATCCTGTAATATTAAGAAAGAAGGGTTATGCAGACGTGGCGGAAACGGTATTTATCAACCCGGACGAAAGGACAGATATTTACTATGAGATGACAAGCGGCGAAAAGCGGGAGGTTTCAAAGACGGAGCCAATTACCTCCAGCGGAACTCAGCTTGAATACGCAGAATTACCGCACAGTAAAGAAGATAAGCAAAAAGCAAAGGACAATGTGGACGCTCTTGTTAAAGAATTAGAAAAGATGGTGAAGGAGCAAACTAAAGAAGAAAAACCAAAGGCTGCCAAAAAGCGTGAAGAAAAGAAAGCCGAGCCTGTAGAAGTTCCGCAAGTTGTGCCTGTCTCTATTAAAGAATTCACAGTTAAAATGGGATGT
>MHXP01000102.1 GCA_001824485.1 Planctomycetes bacterium GWA2_39_15
ATTCTGCCTCCAAAGGTTTTAAATCAACTATACTTAATTAACGATTTTATTGCCACTATAATTCATTCGTCTTTTCCCTCCACAATTGCAATTTCATCCGGCGTCGAGTCGAAGAGTTTATAGAAAAGCTGTTCAATTTGAAAGACTCTATCCCTTAGACTCCCCTTCATTACTCGTTACCAATGTGAAAGTTCTTTGTAATTCAGGCGCTATAATTTTAAATTTACGATCTTTTCAAATTCATTTTTTGATAATCGTATTACCGATAATCTTGGTTGTTTGATAAGTCCGATGTTTTGTAAAGTTGGTTCTGTCTTGATTTGCCCTAATTGTATCGGAGGCTCAAAGGTTTTTATAGGTTTAAAGTCTATTGCAAGCCAATTTGCAGCGTTAGTTGTAGGGTCTTGATAGGGTGGTTTTGAAACCTGCATTATTCCGAATACATTTTTACCTGAACAACTATGATAAAATAAGGCTACATCGCCTCGCTGCATCATGGAAATACGGCATGCCGTGTCTCTACAGATTTTTAAACAAATGTTTCGCCAATGTCTGTCGGAAAGAGAGGGCATTGCTGAAATTTTATTATTATTGGTCTGACATAGTTTTTCTGCATCCTGTAATTGAAATATGCGGGTCTGACCCTGGCCTCCCCATTGTGGACGACGCGGAAACGCATTCATACCTGCACCTCGTTTTTAGCAGATAACGCCGAGTGTTTGCGCTAGTTATAGTAACGGCATTAGATTATTATACATTTTAAGCAATTATTTAGTTGTACAATAAGGATAATCTCATATTTTATGTTAAGTTATTTATTACCGTTACTATAGCATGTGTTTTACAATGGCCTGTTGAATTTATATCTTGGCTTTTATTACAGCAATGTCTTTTCGAATAGAATGCGAAATATCATCCCAATCAAAAAAAGACCGGGATACAGATGAACATGATTGCCATGCCTCATCCAAGTAATCGACAAATTTTTCAGCGCGATAAAGCCTGTCAGTAATATGATAAGCATCTTGAAGCGCACCTCTGTATTCGCTGTCAAAAATGGGAGTATCCACAATAATTGCATCGATATAAGTAAACAGTCTAATTAAGTGCGTTGAATGATAGACCCCCTTGGTTGTCACGCGTAACATTGATGGATACTTCCTAGATTCAATAAGACTTCCTTTCCCCGAAGTCTCAATGAGTTTCTTGGTTAAGCTAAAATTAATTGCTAAATCTATTTGTTCGAGGGTATATTCAAATTCTTGCAATTGAGAAAATACTTTCGAGGTTTCCAAATATCCATCATTTTTACGAGTCGAAATATAACTATTGAGAATACCCAATAAAATTGAAAGTAAAAAGTGTTCTCTTTTGTCGTGGTACTGAACATCGAATAGATTTACGATAAGGGAAGTTTGGGGGTCGTAGTGATTCGTGTCTCCATAAATTACTGCTCTCAGAAATTCGTGTAACGGAATGGTGTAGGATCCTGAATCATCGAATATTTTTATTATTTTATTTGTATCAACATGACCACTACCCAAAAAATTTTTTGCCAGTTCGATTGCTTGGCGTACATTTCCGTAAGCCAGGTTGTCGACAAATTCAATAAGTTGAATGTTGTTTTTGAACGAAATGAGTAGCACCTGAAGTAAGCTATCGAGTTTAGAAAAAGTTGTTGTAATACTTATGTTGCGCAGTGGTATTTCTCCTCTAGTAATTTTCTGCGCAAACGCTAGCCTTTTCTCAATGACTTCATCGATTCGAGGAGGGGAGATAGTGAACGCTTTTGGATGATATCCACTAAGGGCACCCAGTTTCATTGACCGATGGAAAGTTTCGGGGCGCAATGTTAGGAATACAGTTGCAGGCCAGTGCTCAGCAAATTCTTGTGCAATTAAGAAGGCAGTCTGTTGTGTTTCATCATCCCTTTGGTCACAATTGTCGATAAATATAATGATCTGCTTTTGTCTTGCCTTACTAATATGTAACAGGGAATTTTTCAAATGATTTGTACTATCATCCAGCTTTTTCTCTAGAAACCCGATTTCTACTTCCAGCGATTTCGGATCATCAGATTCAAAATATTTCTTATAAATGCTTTTTCGTAGTTTTTGTAATTCAGAATCATAAGTCCCTCTAACAAAACCATCATCTTCAATGTCCACACCATAATCTCTATCAAGTTGATTATACATTTCATCAATTACTGTCTTCCTTATATCTTGAGAAAGAACTGCTTGAGAACCAAGATCAATTTTAAAAGTCAATGCATTTTCGAATATGCTTTCAGCCTCGACTTTAATCAAATTATTTATGAAAGTTGACTTGCCAACCCCAACATCACCCAACAGCAAAACAGGGCGACGACTCATACTATTTGCAAGTACTTCAGAGAAATCTGTAGACAATCCTTTTTTTGATACAACTGCTTCTAAACTTGCTCGTTTTTCTTCCTTCTCAAAGAGATACTCATATCTTGTTTTCAGAATTTCCTTACTTATAAGTGCATACTGAGATAGTGCACCGCTCTTACAATAACATTCCTGTAAAAAGGACTTCTCTACCTCTCTGTCATGGATAATATCCTCCAAGACAAGCTCACTAATTATTTGAATTTCAGTTTGGAACGGATTTCTATCTTTTACTCCTGGATAATGAGTAATTCTTGTTGAAAGTTTTGGTGGCAATTCAGGGATTGCACCGCCAACTAGTTTTTTAAAAATAAATCTTTCCTGTAGCCCAGCGGGAGATAAGCAGTTCCAAAAAACTTTAAAATTCCGATAAATGAAATCCAAAGAAGGAAACACATAGGCATTGCCTTCTAAAGGAGGAATTCCATCTACTCTATTGGCCAGAAATACTACAAACTGCCATCCATTAGAGACTGCACCAAGCTGAATTCCTCGTGTTTGACAATACTGTGAAACTTGGATAAGCGCATCTTTTAAATTTTTCTCGTCCTTGCACAATGATTTTAGTGGATAATTCAATCCATCATATCCTGAGGGTAATTCAAAATAATTCCCTTCTCTTTTTGCTTCAATAATTAACACCGATTGATTCAGGTGCAGAGTATAATCAGTGAACTCTTTGTTATAGGAGTCCTCAGAAGTTATGCTTCCCCTTTCCCAGGCAAGAGAATTTAATAATATTGAATCTATTAACTGAAATCGAGTAGTTGCTTCATTGCGATTGCCTTTATTGTTTTCAAAATAATCCAACAGCTTTGCAAGTTCTTCTCTCCCTTTTTCATATAACGTTTCGGACATAGCTTCACCTGTTCATATTTATTCTCAGTAACTCTTGTCGTGGCTGTGGTTGCCAAACAAGCTAACACGAATTATACTGCCCATATGCATTCTTATATTACGGCTGTTGTGAAAATTTATAATGTAAATGTATAAAAAAACAGGTTAACCTGTCAACAAGCATCTAACATTAGTAGTTTTTTATCTTACTTCAAATGCCTCATACTCCACCGCACTCGTGGCAAACTCAGGTTCTATGATTTTTACTTCTTCGTAGGTTAGTCCGTAAAGCTTGTAAACCAACTATTCCTTTGTAACAATGTCTAGCCCCACAGAGCGTGCAATCTCTTTATTTAGATCCATTGTACCGGTATGCCTGCTTCCTTGCTCTGTTGGGATGATTGTAATTGCTACGGACGTTCTGCTTCTTAATTCGGTAATTGTATCAAGGCACTGTTCCGCCATGTTCTCTGTAATTAGTATCATTCCCACATCAGGACTCTGGGCAACTTTCCTAAGAACCACAATGGTGTCTGCTACTGTTTTAACAGGTTCGATCTCAACCCCGATGCTTTGATATGGCAGGATATCTTCTTTTTCACCAACAATAACTATTTTAGACATAAGCTTTCCGTAATCGCTCTTTTAAAAAATTGTTTCCAATCTTATGTACCTTTCCACCCAACACTAATTTTAAATTAAATACCTCTGTAGTAAGACCGCATAGATACCCAAATACTCTCTCAGGGCCAAAAGGTGTGTACTTTACAGGACGTATCATATCAAGCAAATAGTCGTCAGTTAAAACCTCGTATCGAAAAGAAATATTTTGGGATGTATTTGATAACATTGTGTGAATAACTGCCCCAATTTCCTGTAGAGACGCATTGCAATGCGTCTCTGCCATAATATCACGAAATGTCTTCTCGGATGTCCACGCTGTGTTCTTTGCAAGTTTACGAAAAACGTGTTTTTTGTCAAATCTTTCTAAATAATATTTATTCAATATATCCATATCAAATCTTAAAACCACTGCACGCCGTATTGCCTCAAACCCTTTAAAGAACTGGTAAGCCATCATATACCTCTTAACAATTTCTACCTCTATTCTTTTACAAATACTTTCGATGTACTTTAAATAAACACCATCTATTATCAAATCAATTATAAAAGGCAACTCCTCTTTTTTCACGGTAGCCATACTTCTTTTAAATAGTGAGATAGATTCGTTAACTAATTCAGGCAAAGAAGCCGTCTTACCATTCCACGCATTATCATATTTATTCTTATCAATGGTTCCTCTAAAATATTTATCTACGCTTGTTCCACAGGTTTTGGACTTTAGAAAATTCTTCAGGTTAATGATGTCGTTCCTCATCAGGAAGAAGTCACAGATAGCGTTATCCGGCGATAAAGATCGTATTTCATATAATCGACTATAATAATATTCATCAAGTAGCGTTTCGTATTCATACAGATGCTTAACATGAGTAAAATAATCTTTCAAAGTGGTATTACTCATGTTTGCCAGCACGTCTTTGAAATCATCGCAGGACAATAATTTTTCGAAGAATATCTGGGTGAGTAAGCTGCACTCCAGGATGTTGACACGTCCTGATACATAACACCAATCATAATGGCGCACACTGTTCCCCATATCGCTCGTTTAATTAGAAGTATACGAATTTCAATTTTTAGACAGAGACTGTAGGTTGGGTGAAGCAACATGCACCCAACAAAAAACACCGATGAGTTCGCTTCGCTTAACCCATCCTACATGACTGCGAAAATCAGCGTCCCAAATAAATCAGGCACTTACAACCACCCCTCTTTCCCCTCCTTCGCAAGGAGGGGATGAAGGGGCGGTCTTCCATAGACTATTTACTATATTAGTTATGGACACGAAAACCGCTTAAATAAAACACTCATTCCCATACTATCAAGCTACAATTCTACATCAGATAATCGCAGCATGTCGTTTAACTTTGGGATTAACGTCGTACGCAGGTTTTTTACAATGGTATCCAGGGTATAATCAATTTCATAATGCTT
>MHXP01000103.1 GCA_001824485.1 Planctomycetes bacterium GWA2_39_15
GAAAATTCTTCTTGCCAGGTCCAATGCCTAACAAAGGATGATCCTGAATCATGGAGATCGATGCCTTCCAGCATAACAGACGTTCTCCTAATATCTTTTTAGAAGCGAAAAATTTATCAACCTGCGTAACGGTTTTAGCGTGTGTAATAAATTTGGAAGGTAAAATGAAAATGAGTAACGCACATACACCGATAACTATAACCATTAGCAACTTCTTTTGAACAGCAAAACCGACAAACAGCATGGTAATTAAAATGGCAATCCAGCTTGTCCTGCTCATCGTTAAAACCAGGGAAAAACTACACAGGATGATCAACAGGGCAAGAAATAGGCGAGACATTATATCTTTGTACCAAAGGAAGAGACACACAGCAATGGGCAATAAGAGCGATATGTATTTTGCAATTCTGGAATGATATTCAAAGGAGGCCACAAGCCTTCCATCCCGGATAGCGATTCCTGTGTAATATCCGTACAATCCATAAGCGCAGACCAATCCACACGTAATTAACATAGCTTTCAAGATTCGCCTCGCTTGTTCCTGGCTGTGAATAGTATTGACCATACAAAAAAAGATAAGAAAATATATGAGATAGTCATGTGCTACAGTTTCAAGACTGTTTTTAATATGATCCGAATGAAATGAAGCCGCCAACGAGCACAAAAGAAAGGAAAGAACAGGGATATTAATTGATGTTTTGGTAAACAATACTTTTTTTTCAGCTATCATCCTTGCTATCCAACATCCGATCACAGTCAAGAAGCACAATAATTTAATGGTATCTGCGTTGAATGGGAAAAATGAGAGGATAAAAAAATAGGCAATAAACGCATATTCTGAGATTTGGCTTATGGATGGTTTCATACGTTCGTTCATAACTAATTATTGGAAATCCCTGAACATGAATTATTAAGGCAAAGTTTCAATCAGTTGCAGCATTTTATTAGTACGTATTTCGTAAGTGTGTTCCTTAGCCGCTGAAATACGTTCTTCCAGTGGCGCTATATTACCTTTTAAAGCCTCGTCAATACCTTTAATAAAACCTGATGTGACCGGGCAATACGCACAACGTTCCGATACTCACGCAATGAGGGTAAATCGACACTAACCACAGGTTTCCCCGCAGCCAAATACTCAAAAAACTTCATGGGAAACATAGATTCTGTGTATTCGTTTACTGTATTCGGTAATATAGTAACATCCCATCCATTAAGGTAGCAAGGTAATTCAGCATAAGGACGGAGACCCATAAGATTGATGTTGGGGATGTCATGGAATACGTCTGTTTTTGTCCATGGGTCGCCTCTCCTACTTTTCCAATGAGCACCAGTGACCAATCAGGGCGTGTTTTCGCCACGTACCGTAAAAGATTGAAATCCACTTTGTAATCGCTTATGGCCCCGATAAAACCTATCCGGGGGGCTGGTATTTTAAAAAATCGTCCGGAATTATTCCAATCTGCCGTTGAAAGCATAACTACATCGTGGGAAATGGTACTCATCGACTACTTTTCACAGAGTACTATATTCATGGAGTAGCACCTGCAAATTGCCACTGCTTCACGAGTATATGGATGGATAAAGGATATCTGATAAGCATGGAGCATGTGCCTTTCGACCCGTCTTAATAGTTGATTTTCAATCGGTCTGCGGTCGTATTCTCTTTCTCCAATAACCGGATAACCTACGGACGCCGGGTGAATTCTGATCTGATGACTCCTGCCGGTTTCAATTTGCACCTCCAGATAAGATGCATTCTTACCTCTTTTTAAAAGCTTCACATGGGTTACGGCCCTTTGTTCCCGTATGGGAGTATCTATGTAAATGTTTGTCTGCTAATACTGCCCCGTACAATAGCTCTGTAAAACTTTTTGATACGTTTTTTTTAAATAAGGTTTTCATGCGCTCGAAGGCGTCCGTGTTCATTGCAAAGATTACGGCACCGGAAGTATCTCTGTCCAGCCGGTGAACCGCCTGTATGTGATTATTATGAAAACGCGTCTTGAGATTAGCCTCGAGGCTTTCATGACCGTTTGTTAATATATTTGGGGGTTTTGAGACTATGAGATAATGATCGTCTTTAAAGAGGATGCTGTCCTTTTGGAATCTTGTTCCTGTATCTCCTGAATATAAATCCGGCAGTTTGGTTTCTTCCGTAATAACTTCAATTACATCCCCTTTATTCAGTTGATACGATGCAATCCAGACACGCCTTTTGTTCACAAAAACTACCCGTTTGTCGAGAAGCTGTTTTGCCCTCTTTTTTGATAAGGTCAATTTATGTGCTATGGAATTTAATAGGGTATGCATATCTTTTTTATCAAGATAGGTAAATCTTTGTACAGGCATTTGAGGTTTTTTTAATATTTTCTCTTGTGTCTAAACAATGCGAAGCAGTATACGAAAAATTGTAATTACGGTTACTTACGGCGAAATCAGCGAGGCGGTTTACCGCATCCTCTGGATTTGTTTGTTAGACGCTAAAGAGGGGTAAAAGGTGTCAAGAGGCAAAAGAAAGAAAAGCAAGAAAACAATTTGATGTCGGGTTGAATGACTTGTTAGATAGTATTGCTTTAACCTAAAATACGTTTGGCCAAATTACGCACTCTCCTTGGAATTTCTCGGAGTTTGAACCCTAAATTAGTCCGTTGACTTGGATGTATGCCTCTTCGTCTCTCTTCAGGCCACATCTCACCGGGTAAACTATTTACGATTGGTGTGGAGAACAGCTTGTGCCGTGTCCCTTTTACGGCGACGAGCGTGTCTCTGTCCATCCGCTGCATCAGCACGGCAGGATTTTGACAGGTATAGACGGAAGTAAAACCCGCGCGAGATAATAAATTGAAAAGCGAGGGGCGGGTCAACCAGAAACTCTTTTCGTTATCGAGTGAAGACCGAAGCGATTTGAGCCTTTCTTCTTTTGTGGATTTTGATGAGTGCTCTTTATATGACCAGCCGTGATACTCTTGGCCCTGATAGATATGAGATTTATTTGCGTTTATTCCAACATGCGTGTCAATAATTGTAACTCGTTTACAAACATCTGACATTCTCTCCACAAAATGAAAGACATCCGGAGCATCCAAGTGATACAAAATACCCAGACATAAAACTACATCAAACAGCCCGTACTTTTCGACGTTGAGATTCCTAACGTCATCCTGCATAAACGTAATATTGTCCAGGGCGAGAACATCTTTAGCAAAACGTGCTTTCACCACGTTCGCTTCTCTACCCTCTATGCCAATGACTTCAGCACCGTGTCGAGCCAACTCTATTCCATAAAGTCCCTCTAAACAAGCAAGATCAAGCACCCGAAGATTATTTAGTGGCTGATTCGTTATATCTGAAATGATCTGAATAATGCGCTGAAGACGAACCCCGCGCTTTACCAGAAGTTCTTTAAATCTAGGATGATTCTGGTTGTATGTGTATGTATCATCCGTCAAGTACATGTTGTGCCTTGTCCAGTCACCAAATTGCTCGACGATCTCTCGTCTTTTAATCCTTAATTGTTCTACATTCATAATGAGCTTTCAGTATATGTCATCTGCTGAAGATTTCTGGCAACTCTGATGTCATAGTCTTATGCACGAGATGATAGGAAATTGCTTTTTTAGCTTGAAATAGTATTAGACCAAAAACAAAGAAAATGTCAAGCTTTTTTAATTCCTTCAGCTAACCCAAGTTTCGAAATCAGGTGAGAAAGACTTGTAAAATCAAGGATTATATCAAGTATCCTTCACTACGAATTCCTTGATTTTTACGCCTTTTAACGTTATCATTATTTTTCTCTTTAACCATTTGGGTTACCTCCTCCTCCTCCTCCTCCTCCTCCTCCTCTTATTATTAGGTTAATTTCACTTACCCTATTATAATGAGGTAATCCTTATGGTTTCACCTTCTTTTATCTTGTACTTGTGCAAGATTCAGGTTAAATATCATAAAGGCTTTAGACCATCAATTAAGATGGTAAGTCTTCAAACCAAGAAAAGGAAACGCAAATGAAAAAAGTGCGATTTCGAAAGATAGTGTCCCGTATCAAGCGGAATGCAAAGCGATTAATCCATAAAATCCAGGGAAAGCAATACGTGCATCTGCTCCATATTGGAAAAACTGGCGGAACAGCTGTAAAGTATGCTTTGAAAAACCATTTAATAACAGATAAATATGTGATTAATCTGCATCGGCATAAAGTAAGATTGAGAGACCTTCCCAAGAACGATCTCGTTTTTTTTCTTTCTGCGTGATCCAGTAAGCCGTTTTATTAGCGGTTTTTATAGTAGACAACGACAAGGACTGCCCAAGTATTTCTTTCCCTGGAGTCCAGAAGAAAATGCAGCCTTTGATTACTTTGATACCCCGAATAAGTTAGCAATTGCCCTCTCATCTGAACACAAACAGGAAAAGGCACGAGCTGAAAAGGCAATGAGGAGCATTTTCCACGTGAAGGATTCGTACTGGAAATGGTTTGATAATGAACAATACTACCATTCCAGATTGTGCGATATTTTTTTTATTGGCTTTCAGGAAAATCTTAGTGAAGATTTTGACCTCTAAAGTTAAAACTAGGCCTGCCGAAGAGCCTGGAGCTTCCTACCGATGATATTCAAGCACACAAAAATCCGGAGCATCTTGATAAGACGCTCGAAGAGAGGGCGATAGAAAATCTCAAAAATTGGTATAAACAAGACTACGCGTTTATTAATCTCTGTAAGGGTATCGCTGAACGGATAAATAAATTATCATGTGCGATTACGTTTCACTTATCAAAACCAATACGTATGAAGAAAAAATTGGCTGCTTAAAAATTTAACAAAATACTGCTATATGATAGTTTATTGGCTTGAAAGAGTGTTGTAGACTTTGAGAGTATCTTCAGCCATTTTCTTCCAGGAATACTTTTTCACTTGCTCTCGTCCTTTTTTACGTAAATCAATTTTCATTTTTTCATTTTTTATCACTGAGCTGACTTTACTGGCTATGTCTGCTACGTTATATGGATCAAAGTAGACAGCCGCCTCTTGATAAACCTCCGGTAAACTCGTTGCATTGGCGGCCACCACCGGGCAACCAACCGCCATGGCTTCCAGTCCCGGCAAGCCAAAGCCTTCTGAAAGCGAGGGAAAAACCAAACACTCCGCCTGGGAAAGAAATACTTTCAGATATTCATCAGAAACGCCCGGGACGAAAACGACACGGTTTCTTATGCCCAAATTTTTGGCTTTAGCAGTAATTCTTTGAGAAAAAACATCTCGTTTGATAATACACACCAGGGAGACCTGTGGATCAATTTTTAACAATGCCTCCATCAGCCGCTCTAAATTCTTGTGTGGGTAAGCATTTCCCAGATAAAGGATATACGGGGACTTAATCGAATAACGTCCCAGGACTTCTTTTACCATCCCTTCGCCAGGAAAAAATTTTAAAGCAAAATCATCGGCGCTTTCGTACGTGGTGACAATTTTATTTTTATCAATTTTCATTGTTTGAGAAAGCTCGTTTTTAACAAACTCCGAAGGAGTAAAAATCATTTGTGCCCTTTTGAGGGCTTGTTTGAGTATAAATGTGAAAGCCAGGTGTTTGGCCTGGTAGACCAACGGTGAATGGAGCGTGGCTGCCTGGTCTCTGAAATTAATTTTTGTAAGGTCGTGTAGGGTAACTACAAACTTGCCAGGATAAAGCAAGGGGATGTTAATTTGAGGGAAGTGCACCAGATCAAGTTTTTGTGCAAGAAGACTTGCCGGCATAACCACCTGTTCTTTCAGAGAATACCACTGAACGTCAGAGAGCACTTTGTGAAAATTTGGACATCCTGGGTTATAAAGAGAGAAATTGGCTTTCCTCAGAAAAATGAAGTAATCGTTTTTGTTGTCAAGAATTTCCAGATTTTCAATTAACTTCTCAGTGTAACGACCAATACCGGTGCCTTCCGGCCCAAAAAATCGTCCATCAATCCCTATTCTCACCTTACATCCTTTTCATCAAAAAAACTCTTCCGACACCTTCGGGTCAGGCAGTTTTGTCTTTCATTTGCTGAATATATTTTTAAGTGCCATGAAACCGGCAATAATTAACCCCAAAAGTATGAATGGAAGCAGTAAAATCCGTGCGGCCTGGCTTTTATGTTTCCGGAAATAAATCCCCAAACTCTTACTCCACATGAGTTGCCTTTTGAATGGACTCACTTGTTTGATGCTTCTGCTTAACAGATGCACCACATGCACCTGAGGGTAGTAAATTAGTTTCCAGCCCGCATCCTTTATCCTTTTTTCCAGATCGGTCTCTTCAAACCAGAGAAAGAACCGTTCGTCAAAAACACCGACTGAGTCTAGGACTTTACGTCGAATAAGTAAAGCAGACCCCATCAGATGTTCGGCTTCTTGTTCCCGGGAGTAATCAACTTTCGGGTAAACAAGGTCTTTGAAGAAAGGCAGTCGGTGTAATTTTAACAGCACCAGGATACTATCGGCGAGTCCTGGGAAATGGCCAATTTCTCTCTGGAGGGAACCATCCTCGTTGACTAATTGTGGCGCGACTATGGCAATTTTCTCTTCTTCCCCGATCTTTTTCACCAGCTTTTCCAGGTTGTCAGGAAAAATTTGGACATCGGGGTTTAAGAGGAAAACAAATTTCCCCGTTGCTTGTTTGAGTGCCTGATTGTTCGCTGCCCCAAATCCAACATTTTCCTTGTTTTCGATGAGAATTACCTGAGGGAACTGTTTAATAATTTCTACACTTCTATCAGACGAATGATTATCAACAACAATAACCTCCCAGGGTTTGTTAAATTTGCTCTCAAAAACACTCTTCAAACACTTACTAACGAACTCTGCGCCATTCCAATTGACAATAATGATCGAAAGTTCGAATTTCTTTTCTGCCATAGAAAGTTAAATTAAAGGACCTTTTTTAGTTTTACCAGGAGGTAAAAAGTCA
>MHXP01000104.1 GCA_001824485.1 Planctomycetes bacterium GWA2_39_15
TTTATAAACACCTGAGAGATATGGTCAGCGTCTATATAAATAGGAGGAAGAGATGCGTTGAGTTCTTTGTGAATAAGCACATGTCCTGGCTCAATTCTGTGCTCTATAAATTCAATAGAGTTATTTATAATATTGTTAATGTAGTTTTCAGATATGTGAAGTGCATATGGTCTGGAAAAAGTTAAAAGGCGTTTTACTATCATTTCAACCCTTTTGAGCCCTTCCAGCATGAGAGTGGCGTACTTTTTTGTTTGTGCGATATTTGCAGGTTCGCTTTCAAGCATGGTGGCAAAATTGCGTAATCCTCCCAAAGGATTGTTGATTTCATGCGCCACTTCAGCCGCAAGTTCTCCCACTGCGGCAAGCCGTTCTGCGCGCAACAACTGAGATGTCCGCTCATCTATTTTTTGTTCAAGGTTTGAATAGGATTCCTTCAGCTTTGCAGCCATTTGAT
Source organism: Planctomycetes bacterium GWA2_39_15 (assembly GCA_001824485.1). Lineage (GTDB taxonomy): Bacteria > Planctomycetota > Brocadiia > Brocadiales > Brocadiaceae > 2-12-FULL-39-13. The sequence continues at coordinate 455 of MHXP01000104.1, forward strand.
TAAATTCCGTTGCAAGAAGTCCCACTTCATTTTGCGAGACAACTGAAATACGATGATCGAGATTTCCCAGACCAATAGCCTTTGCTCCCTCAACCAGTTGCAAGATAGGTTTTGTAATTCGGTTGGTGAGCGAAATGCCAATAACAATGACAAAGGCAAGACAAATAAAGATAAGCGCAATAACACGGTTCTTAAGCTTTTCAATTGGGGCAAATGCCTCTGTTAAATCCTGTTTCGCCACAAGCCCCCAGTTGAGAACGGGAATATGCCGATATGCAGAAAGCACACGAACGTTTCTATAGTCCAAAGATTTATTAATTCCCTCTTTGCCGCTGGCGCTTAACACAGAGGGTGTATCTAAAGTAGAACGGCTATCGCTGGTAAATTTTAAAGCAGTTCCTTCTTTGTGCCGAAGGTCGTTTAGATAAACGATGTTATTTCCTTCTTTCCTTACCAGCAATGTTTCTCCTGTGTTCCCCATCCCGGGCCAGTTGCGTATCAAAGGTTCAATGCTGTTCTTGACATTAACGTCCAGTAATATTACGCCAATGATTACATCGCTGCTTTCTAATGTAAGTGGGTCTGTCAGGCAAACAGGGCAAAAATACGTCATACAGTTTTGGTCTGTGAGTTCGGAAGTGTAAACATCTCTCACATCAACCTCTTTTTCCTGAAGAATGTCTACGTAACTGTTAAACGATTTTACAGTTTTACCCACAATATCGGGATATGTGGAAACGACTATTTCTCCGTTAGCGCCATCAATAACGGAAATGACGTTATAATGTTTGTAAAATTGTTTAAGGACGTGAAGGCTCTCTAAAACCCTTTTGTAATTTATGCCGGCAGTTTCAGAGTTTTTCAAATGTTCAACATTATCAAACCTTCGTCTTTGCTGTAACAAACTTGTTACGGCTGCGGCAAGTACTTTGTTGCGGGCGATTGCTGATGTGTCTGTCAAACGCTCTTCCAGCCAATTATTTAACTCAATTTTTTTCAAATCAGCAATGGATGTGAGTTGTTCGATTACTCGCTGTTCAATGGCATTCTTACTACTATAATATTCTACAATACAAACGAAGAGCAATGGAACTGTGGTCAATAAACAAATATAGCAAATGAGTTGTACTTTGATGCTCTTGAATGTATTTTTATAATAATTCATAAACGGTCTTTGCCTGTTTTGTTGCAGACAAACCAAATTAAACACGGACAAGCAACTTTGTCCATGCCACCCTTTCCTTTCAGTCGAAATGACAAAAGTATGAGTTTTAGTTCAGACACTATGTATGATAATCTGATTCAGATTAACAAACGCATACGTCAGGCATGGCTTAATTGTGTCTGTGTTCTTGCTCTGTAATGGAATTTTAAGGGAATCTCTGAAAAAGGGAGTTTCTTGCGGAGTTGATTGGAGAGATAACGTTCATAATCGCTGTCAAAGAGTTTTGGGTCGTTGACAAAAAGGACAAAGGTAGGCGGCGCCGCGCTAACCTGTGTAGCATAATAAATCCTTGGTGCCTTAGATTTATGGCGTGTTGGACGATGTAGGGTTAGAGCTTCTTCCAGCGCTTGATTCAATTCGGAAGTCGTGATACGGGTATTCGCCTGTTCATAAAGATCCAAGGCAAGATGTACCATTTCCTTAATATGAGCATTATTTTTTGCGCTGATGACGGAAATGGGAGAAAAAGAAAGCCCCGGCAAACATTTATAAATATAATCGTTATACTTATTAGTCTCTATTCCTTTAACTAAATCCCATTTATTAATTACAATAATACATGGTTTATTTTCGGAAATGATATAATCACCCAGTTTTTTGTCTACCTCGGATACTTTGAGTGTTGCATCAATGAGAAATAGGACTACATCCGCCCTGCGGATAGATCGTTCGGCGCGTGCCATACTATAAAATTCTATGGAATCATGGACCTGTTTCTTCTTTCTTACACCTGCAGTATCTATGGCTAAGAACTGTTTACCGTCTATTTCAAATCGTACATCAATAGAATCCCGTGTGGTACCCGGCACCTCACTGACAATTACGCGCTGTTCTTTTGCAAGGGTATTGATTAAAGTAGATTTTCCTGCATTTCGTTTGCCTACGATGGCAAGTTTCATTATTGGTTCAGTAGGAACCGTTTCTTGACACGGCGCGGGTAAAAGAGAGATTGTTCTATCCAGCAACTCAGATCTGCCAAATCTTTCTACAGCAGATATAGGCAGCGGCTCACCAAATCCCAATTTATTAAATTCTGCCTTTTGATATTCCAGCTTTGGTGTGTCTACTTTATTAGCAACAAGGATTACCTCCTTTTTCAGACGTCGTAATTTTTCAGCAACCATAACATCCAGAGGTGTTACGCCTTCCCGCACATCTACCACAAATAGAATAATATCCGCCTGGGCAAGCGCAATTTCTATTTGTATCTCTATATCTTCTGTAAGGCCATCTGAATCTTTTACACCCATGCCCCCCGTATCCACTAACTCAAACACGTAATCTTTGTATTGAATTTCTGTTGAGACACGATCCCTCGTAACACCGCTGGTGGGCTCTACAATAGAGATTCGGCGTCTTGCAAGACAGTTGAGCAGGGAAGATTTCCCCACATTTGGTCTGCCAACAATAGTAACAATTGGTATAGTCATTTTATTAGCGAGGTAAAAGCCTCAAATTAATTAAAAAAGATTGAAACCACAGATTTCACAGATGAAGTATTTAATGTGTTTATTGTGGAAGCTTCTCGTTTTCTTTTCCAGATATTTCTGGTTTCTTTTCTTCCTGTGTAATTTCCTCTATATATACATCAGTTACATCGGTGCTATCAATTTCTTTTCTTAATAGAAAATATATGATCGTTTTTGCAGAAAGCCAGTAGGTTATTACAAATGACCAAACCGCCAGTTTTATCAAGGTAACATAGATAATTAACATGCCTGCCAGAAATTTTAATGACCAGTGATCGAGACAAACCGTTGTAGTTTTTGCTTCAGGTAAATGTTCAGTGCAAAATCCTAGGCAGGCAATGGTAGATTTTTGTGATATAAATGACTGAACTGCACTGAATTTCTGTCCCATACCTAACCCCACCGTACAAAAGCTCAGCTTGATCATTAACCATGCCACAAACGCAACTAATGCCAGGCAGAGCAATCCATACGACGTATTTATAATACAGTATAAGATAAACTGTTTGGGGCGTGAAATGACATAGCTATAGGCACGACTCATTGCATCAAAGGCATCTGAACCCTCTGCGCTTATAGTAGGAAACATGAAACATAACCCCAAGGCACCTATCACGCCTACAAAAACAATTAAAAGACCAGAGATCAAAGCAAGAGGAAAACCTAATGCTACTGTAATCTCACCAAGTACGGGAATTCGTCCTATCAAGCCGCCTATCACATTACACAAGGCAAAGAAAATAACACCAATTACTGGTACCAATGGTGACCAGAAATAAGACCAGAACTTTTTCCTGGCAAATTTAAGGGCATCTACCAGCTGAACACTTTCATCCCTTGCATAGTCAAGTGCAGCAATTCGTGTAATTGCTCCACCCACCAATGACCAGATAGCGAGGAGTCCGAAACCGACTACTGCGAAGACAAAAAGTTCCCCCAAATCAAGGGGCATAACGGCTGATAATAAATTTTTTGAAATAGCAGGTATGCCTTCTTTGGCCGAATATAAAATAAGTTTTATAAAGGTATAGGAATCGGTACTGACTAGTTTTAATGCCGAAAAGAATGTAACAGACACCACGCACCAAATCAGGCTTGCCAGAAGGCCGGCATATCCAAGAAACATCTTCTTAGGGTCTAAAGCCATCTTTAAGGCATGGAAAATATCACGCCAATCGTGTCGTATAGTTTTCGTTTCAGCCATTTCCTCCACCTTTCTTTTCTATTCGACTTAATGCTTCAGGACTTATTGGTTCTTCGATCCGATACTTTTCTTCCAACCATGCCCCAAGATCAATAAGTTTACACCGCTCACTGCAAAATGGAAAGTATGGTAAATCTTTTATACTTTGATATAAAAGTGCCTTTTTACAATTAGGGCAGTTAACTCTGGGCATATTTAATTTCTATTTCTTTAAATTTTTGATTTTCCGACATTTCCATAGACTGTCGGTGTTTTCGGCCTGCATAAGTTAGCACAACCCTTCGTCTTGCTCAGAAGGGCTTTAACGGTTGTATCTACTTTTCCTAAAATTCTCAAAAGAACCTATTTCTTTTCCACAGTTTTTATTGCTGGTTTTGCAGATTCGGTCTCTTTTTTAGCCTTTGATTTGTATTCTTCACTTCTGTAATCTGTTTGGTAGAAACCAGAACCTTTAAAGATAATAGCCCCTCCAGCCCCTATTACTCTTACAACTTTTAGTTTTCCACAGGCAGGACACTTTCTTTTAGGATTTTCTGTAATGTGTTGAAATAATTCGAAAGAATGATCACATTCATTACATTTATAATCGTACGTTGGCATATTACCTCCTTACACACTTTGACTAAGTCAGACACCTAACTCTTTTTATATTATTTAAGCAACAGAACTATGTGTTTCTTAACAAAATTTATCCGAAAAAACTCTTCATTTTCTCAAAAAATTTCTTTTGTCGAGGGGAAGCATTCTTTTTCTCAATTTCTGCAAACTCTCTTAATAATTCTTCTTGTCTGGAAGTCATTTTCGTAGGAACTTCAACGATTACCTGCACTAAGAGATTACCCCTGCCATAGCCATGCATATTGGGAAATCCTTCTCCACGGATTGGAATAACCTCATTATTTTGTATTCCTTTAGGTATCTTTACCTGAATAATATTACCCTTGAGTGTAGGTACATCAATAGTGTGACCTAAAGCTGCTTGAGCAAAAGTAATAGGCACCTCGCAAAGAACGTCATTCCCCTGACGCTTAAAGATTGGGTGAGGTATTACATGAATGTCACAGTACAAATCTCCTGGCGCTGCACCATTTTCACCTGGCTCTCCTTGTCCTGTCAATCTCAATCGTGTGCCGTCTTCAACACCGGCTGGAATCTGAATGGAGATAACCGCTCTTTTTGGATAACGCCCAGAACCACCACATTTAGTACAGGGTGATTCTATAACCTTGCCGCCGCCATGACATTTTGGACAAGTGGTACACAACGTGAAAAATCCTTGTGACTGTTGCACTTCGCCTTTGCCTCGGCAATACGGGCAATTTATTGGAGAAGTGCCCTCTTTGGCGCCAGTTCCACGACACGTGTCGCAAATTTCCCTTCGAGTCAGCTCGATCTTTTTTTCAACGCCTGTAGCTATTTCTTTGAAATCAACCTCAATATCGCATTTTAGACTCGTCCCTCGTCGCGCAGCTCTTCCACGGCTTCTACCCCCTCCGAAAAAGTCTTCAAAGATACTTCCACCGCCGAAAATATCTCCAAAGGCATCAAAGATATCTTCCATGGTACTGTATCCACGAGTTTCTGTACCTCTCAGTCCATCAATTCCATATTGATCGTATATTTTTCTTTTTTCGGAATCACCCAGTATACCATAAGCCTCAGCGGCTTTCTTAAATATTTGTTCAGCTTCTTTATTTCCAGGGTTTCTATCTGGATGGTACTTCATTGCCATCTTACGATAAGCCTTTTTTATATCTTCTTCGCTGGTGTTTCTATCAACACCCAACACCTTGTAAAAATCTTCTGTCATGTAAGTAGTATATATATTAAGTAATTATTTTACAAAGAGATAAAATTAAATTTAAATGTTAATAATACCAAATTATAGTATATAAAACTTCAGAAAATCAAGGGTGTTTTAAATAACATCTAAAAATAAACCAAATAAATTATGAGTATTTTACATTTTCCGATGAGTTTGAACTGAGGTGAGAAAGCCAACATTGTGTTGTGGGGGTGTTAGTTGTGGTATCCCTTAACCTTTGCTAATGAACCAAACTGTCTATAACATTTAAGCTTTTTCTGGCCTTTTGTTTATAAAAACTGATGCATAAAAGCAAAAAGGCTACTCATCGCAGCCTTTTTACTTTTGTGACTATTTAAATTTTTTATAAATATCCAATTAATGGATACTGCCTTCAATCTCTCTCTCTTCCTCATCTTCCTTCAGTTCGGTTATCATCGTTTCTGTGGTTAATAAGAGACCAGCGACACTAGCAGCATTCTGTAAGGCAACTCTCGATACCTTTGCCGGATCTACAATTCCATTCTCGAACATATCCACATACTTTCCTGTATTGGCATCATATCCTATATTGGTTGATTGTTCTTTTACTTCTTCAACAATAACTGACCCATCAGCACCAGAGTTAGTGGCAATTTGACGCAACGGGAACTCCAGTACTTTTGCAATTATGTCCACACCGACCTTTTCATCGCCTTTAATTTTTTTGCGCGCTTCATCGAGCGCTGGTATCGCACGAATAAAGGCAACGCCGCCGCCAGGCACAATTCCTTCTTCAACTGCAGCACGGGTTGCATGAAGCGCATCTTCTACTCGCGCTTTTTTTTCGTTCATCTCAGCTTCAGTTGCAGCGCCTACATTAATAACAGCAACGCCGCCAGACAGTTTTGCAAGCCTTTCACTCAGTTTTTCCTTATCATAATTAGAAGTTGTTTGTTCAATCTGATTTCTGATTTGATTAATTCTTGCTTGTATATCGGTTTTTTTCCCAGCGCCTTGGATGATTGTTGTATTATCCTTATCAATGGTAATCCGCTTTGCACGCCCGAGGTCTTCGGTTCCGATATTTTCCAGTTTTAATCCTAAATCCTCTGTAAGAGCACGCCCTTTAGTCAATATGGCAATATCCTCTAACATTGCCTTTCTGCGGTCTCCAAAACCAGGAGCTTTTACTGCTGCACAACTCAACACGCCACGAAGTTTGTTTACTACCAGGGTTGCCAGCGCTTCACCTTCTATATCCTCTGAAATAATCAACAAAGGCTTTCCACTGCTGGCAATTTTTTCCAGCAGGGGAAGGAGTTCCTTCATGCTGGATATTTTTTTCTCATGAATTAATATAAAGGCATCCTCAAGGACGACTTCCATATTATGTGCGTCAGTAATAAAGTACGGGGAGAGATAACCCTTATCGAATTGCATACCTTCTACAACCGTTAGTGTAGTCTCAATTCCTTTAGCTTCTTCTACGGTAATGACACCATCTTTGCCGACCTTTTCCATGGCATCGGCCAATAAGTTTCCAATCGAGGCATCATTGTTAGCAGAAATTGTTCCTACCTGAGCAATTTCTGCACGGCCCTTTACGGGTTTACTTAATTTCTTAAGTTCAGCAACTACAACCTCCACTGCCCTATCAATACCTCTTTTGATTGCCATTGGGTTTGCGCCAGCTGCTACATTTTTCATTCCTTCATTAAAAACAGCCTCTGCAAAAATAGTTGCAGTAGTAGTGCCGTCCCCGGCAACATCGCTGGTTTTCGACGCAACCTCACAAACCATCTTTGCCCCCATATTTTCAAAGGGATTTTTTAGTTCAATTTCTTTGGCTACCGTTACACCGTCTTTCGTAACCGAAGGCGCACCAAATCCCTTTTCCAGTATTACATTTCTTCCCGTAGGGCCCATGGTTACACGAACTGCATCCGCTAGCTGTTTGATCCCTTTTTGGAGCAACTTTCTGGCATCTTCATCATAAATTAACTGTTTTGCCGCCATTTTATAACCTCCAAAAAATTTTTAATTCTCAAAAAAACTTAATGCCTGACCTAAATTACTCAACCTTCGCTAAAATATCGCTTTCTCTCATAATCAGATACTCTTTACCGTCAACAGTAACCTCGGTCCCGGCATATTTCCCATAAAGGACTTTGTCTCCCTTCTTTACCAGAAGTTCAGCCCTTTTCCCGTTCTCCAACATCCTTCCCTCACCAGTGGCTATTACCTTTCCCTTCACGGGTTTTTCTTTTGCAGTATCGGGCAACACGATTCCACCCTGAGTTTTTTCTTCGGCTTCAATTGGTTCAATAACTACCCTATCGTCTAACGGTCTGATGTTTGCCATATTTGTATTTACCTCCTCATGAAAATTAAACAATTAAATTTTTGATGTTAAAGATTTATGATTAGAAGTTACCGAATTACATTCCCATACCGCCCATACCGCCCATGCCACCACCCATGCCACCACCCATACCGCCTGGCATTTTATCTTCTTTCTTTGGAATATCGGTAATTATACATTCTGTTGTTAACAGGATACCTGCAATACTTACAGCATTTTGTAATGCACTTCTTGTTACCTTAGTTGGATCAATAACACCTGCATCAATTAGATTACAGTAAGCTTCCTTATCTGCATCATAGCCAAATGCCTTATCTTTGGACTCCAAAATCTTTCGAACCACCACTGACCCTTCAAGACCTGCATTTTTAAATATTTGTTTTGCAGGTGAGGATAGCGCTTTTTTAACAATATCGACACCCATAGCTTCGTCACCTTTAAGCTTGAGGTCATCCATGCTCTCGGCAACCCTCAACAGTGCAACACCGCCACCTGGCAGGATACCTTCTTCTACCGCTGCGCGTGTGGCGTGCAAAGCGTCTTCTACTCTAGCCTTTTTCTCTTTCAACTCACTCTCTGTAGCTGCACCAACAAAGATCTGGGCAACACCTCCGGCAAGTTTGGCAAGCCGTTCCTGTAACTTTTCTTTGTCATAATCTGATGTTGTAATTTCAATTTCATTTCGTATTTGTTTAATACGTCCGCTAATTGCATCGGAACTCCCTGCGCCCTGGATTATGGTTGTATTATCTGCATCAATCGTGACCTTCTTTGCCCGTCCAAGATCACGAATATCTATGTTTTCTAACGGGATTCCAAGGTCTTTGAACATTGCCTTACCATCTGTAAGGACGGCTATATCGTCTAACAATGCTTTTCTGCGGTCACCGTATCCTGGTGCCTTTACTGCTGCGCAACTTATTGTGCCTCGGAGTTTATTGACAACCAATGTGGCCAGAGCCTCGCCCTCTACATCTTCTGCAATAATCAAAAGAGGCTTGCCGGTCTTAGCTATTTTTTCCAATAGAGGAACCAACCCTTTGATTACGGATATTTTATCTTCATAAACCAATATGTAAGGGTCTTTTAGTTCTACTTCCATCGAGTCAGGATTAGTAATGAAATGCGGAGATAGATAACCGCGATCAAATTGCATACCCTCTACCACATCAACGCTAGTCGCCAGCCCTTTCCCTTCTTCAACTGTAATAACGCCATCCTTTCCAACTTTCTCCATAGCATCGGCAATCATCTTTCCAATTTCCGGATCGTTGTTTGCTGCAATAGAACCAATACTTGCGATTTCCGTTTGGTTCTTTATTTTTTTGCTCATATCTTTTAATTTTTCTATTACCTTGTCCAGTGCCTTGCGCATTCCCCTGTTAAGCGCCATTGGATCCGCTCCTGATGTTACGCACTTCAATCCTTCCAAAAATATAGCTTCTGTGAGAACTGTTGCTGTAGTCGTGCCGTCACCTGCAACATCGCTGGTTTTTGATGCAGCTTCCCGTACCAATTTGGCACCAGTATTTTCATAAGGGTCTTTTAGTTCAATTTCATCGGCAACTGATACACCATCCTTGGTCACTGTAGGACTGCCGTATCCTTTATCCAACACGGCATTCCTACCCCTTGGTCCCAAGGTAACCCTAACTGCTTTGGCAAGTTTAGAAACACCTCGGGCAATAGCGGCCCTTGCATCTTCATTGAAGATTAATTGTTTTGCCATTGAGTACCTCCTTTAAAATTTTTTTATTTGATAACTAAAATTTATGTTTAAAAACTTCAATAACGTGTTAAGATGAGCAAACATAATGCCACAAAATATTTTTCAACATTATAATACTCTAACTAATTATTGTTATATATGTTATGTTTACAATGCCTATTCAAAAATATATTTGAATTGTCTATGTTGAATATGCCATTGTGACAGCAGAAAAATTCAATCTCGAACAGTGTCTGTCAGTATGGCAGAAACCCCATTGGATTTTATAAATTAAATATTAGTATTGCCTTTTAATATTGACATTTAAAATATTTATGACATATATTTAAACACTTTAAGAAATATCTCTGATATATAACATCTTTAACAAAGAATTTTTATATGACAAAAACAGTTACAGATAATAAATTACTTAATACTCTAAAAGAAAACAATGGAACATGCCTGTATAGCAGAAAATTCAACCATGAACCAGCATATATTGTTGGATCAGGGTGTAAGATTGACAATAACATTCAGAATGTAAATATATTAACTGACGTGCCAGACCGCTTAGTTCCTGATGAAATTACCAGGGGATTAATAACAAAGATTATTGGAAGCACGGTGCTTACCTACGAACAAACGACTTCAACGATGGACATTGCAAAAAAACTTGCACGTACAAATTTTAAAAACGGCACCGTGATTTTTGCAGAAGAACAGACCGGAGGCAGGGGGCGTTCGGGGCACTCATGGTCTTGTCCTAAATATAAAGGATTACTTTTTACTCTCTTATTAAAACACAATATAAAGTCTGACCATATTTGTCTATTAACTGGTACCATGGCCGTTTCTATTACGGAGACAATCCGTGAAACCTTACAACTTCCTGCTGTTATCAAGTGGCCTAACGACATTCTTATAGATGGGAAAAAAGTTGGCGGCGTGCTGGTTGAGTTGGCAAAGGGATTAGGAAAGCAACCAATAGTTCTGGTTGGTATAGGTTTAAATGTAAATATCCCTGAAGATGACTTACCAGAACAAAGCCGACTACCTGCAACCACTCTGGCTATCGAGAAAAAAGTACCAATAAATCGTATTCTGCTTGCAAAGGCATTACTTCAGGATATTGACAAGTGGTTTTTGATTTTAAAAGACGAGCACTTTAGATATATCACAGAGCGATGGGGGGAATTTTGCATAACTATTGGTGAAAAATTAACTATCACAGATTGTGGCAGGGAATATATAGGTAATGTTATTGATATCTCAAATAACGGGGGCTTAATGCTGAAATTAGAAAATGGTGAAATAAAGATATTTCGCGGTGAACATGCCACGATCAAATACTAATAATGCAATAAGTCTATAATTTGTGATGTTTATAAACCTTTCCACTCATATAGTGACAACCCCTCTTTTGCATCATCCATGTATGGATTTCCCTCAAACATTTTTATTGGTTAGCGTTTTATTCTTAATTGATTTCTTCTTGTGTATGGACTACCAGAATATTTTGAGGTTTACATAATGAAGATTTCAAATCTATAATTAAGCCCGCTTCATTCCGCACCTTCCTTACATCCCATTCGTATTGTCAAAACTTAACCACAGATAACACAGCGTGGCTCTGCCACGCTGTGTTATCTGTGGTTCACCTTTTCTCTTGTTTTTCATGAAATTTTTGACATTACACCGGGGAAGTGAGGTTGGAGGTTAGAGGTTAGATAGATCATAATCGTGTAGTCCTAGTGAGAAGTCCACGCTATCACAACTATCAAGATACCTTCCAACAAAACACAGACGTGTTAAAAGACAAATAAAAAATAGAATACTGACTTTGTATCTAAAATTTATAGTATCACCCTACAAAATATCTTTTTATAATTTTATATATTCCTTCGTGCCTTTTGCGTCTTTGCGGTGAGCTATTACAGTTTATTAAAGATCTCTTTTAAATGAATCTGTTTTGGGCGTGGTTAGCGGTATGATGAGTACCTGTCCGACGGGGAGATCCTTGATATCTCTTATTTCACTCTTGTTGGCGTCATAGATAATCGTCCATCTCTTACCATCACGAAACACCTTAGATGCAATATTATAAAGACTATCACCCCATTTTACACGATAGACTGTCTTCTTGTATTTTTTCTTGTTTATCTGTTGTGTTTCCTCAATATTGCCAATTATAGGCATATCAGGAATGATCAACTCCTGTCCTGCTCTCAGAGTTTCATTCGATACGCTGTTATTAGCGTTGCTAATATCCTCTGTTCTTGACATGTCATCGTAAAATTTTACAGAAATGCCTTGTAATGTATCACCGTTCTGTACCCTATAATAAACTTCCATTGAGGTGTCAATGGGTTTAATAGAAATGACACTGGCGTTGATTGGAGAACTAAAATCTTTACTTGGAATACTGATAATAAATTTTTTTACAAGACGGTCAGCCGTATCTGTAATCACCTTTTCTCTCACGTTCATCGAACTATCCACAACCGCCTCTGGAATGCTGAATGGTGAAACAGGTATGGCGTCACTGTGTGTCTTTTCAGTATGCTCTGCCTGCCAGATAACCATAGAAGACTTTACATCTACCATCTTCATCTCTGCTCCGAGTACGACCTGAGAATATACGCCAAAAAATTTTTTTGTACATTTTGTAACCGTACCAAAAATGACGGCATCCGCCTTCACGATTCTACCCACCTTATAAACATCTTCGTTATCAAGGTTGGAGAGGTCTATAGCCGCAAGATTCAAACGTTCATCAACTTCTTCAGGTTTGAGTAAGTTGTAACCTTTTGCGCTGAAGTTTGTGAAAAAACACTTACGCAGGATTTCTTCTGCCCCCTTTTTTTCTGATTTATTCTTAAATGGTAGGATTGCTACTGTAGTGATTTCATTTTTTTGTAGTGGATGAAGAGTTTTGACGTTGGGGGTAGAGCGTTCCTCTATGTAGTTGCAGGATGAAACAATGAAAAGTGCAATAAAAATAAAAGCGAAAAAATATTTTTTCACTTAATTAGTTATAGTAAAACTCAAAAAGGTTACTTCATGGATGAAATTATTAATTTAGATTTTTCGACTATGCTTGGAATGACGTTACGCTTCAACTTTGTTCAGTGTGACTAATGGCATCAATATTGAGATTCCTGAGTTCTGATATATTATGGGTTTGGCGAGTATTTACCGAATCCTTCATTCGTGGCTGTCGCCATAAGTCTTTTCTTTTTATAGATCAGCATTATGTTGCGCGCATAAATAAAAAGCCCTGAAACCTGTCCCATAATGAATACAGGGTCGCGCCGGTAGATTGCATACGTTAACAATATAGCGCTGCCAGCCATGCTCAAGTACCAGAATATCTCCGGAATAATACTCTCGCCACGTTTTTCCGAAGCAATCCATTGCACAAAAAATCTAGAACCAAATAAAAACTGTCCAATAAAACCTATAACAACCCAGAAATTAATATGCGCTATAAAATTAGCCATTTTTTACCTCATAATTAAGTTTACGCTTTTTCATCCATCGGACAACCAGTAGGTCCATAAACGCCCTGAATGCCCTGTTAAATACACCGTATTTCGATTTCCCAAATTTCCGTGGATAGTGGTTTACAACAACTTCGGTAACAGAAAAACCCTCCATTTTAAACAGGGTTGGTAAAAACCGATGCATGCCGTTAAACAACTTGATCCGACTAAAACATTCTCTCCGATATGCCTTAAGGGAACAGCCGGTGTCCTTAATATCTTCGTTTGAAAGCTTATTTCTTATAGAATTTGCCACCTTTGAAGAAATTCGTTTGATCCACGGGTCGTTTCTCTTCTGCCTCCAACCACATACCATATCACAAGTATTCAGCTTTTCAAGCAATTTCGGGATATCTGCAGGATCGTTCTGCAGGTCAGCGTCCATAGTAACCACGTATTTCCCCACGGCATGTTTAAAGCCAGCATCCATTGCCGCCGTTTGGCCTGCATTCTTTTTAAAGTGTATGGCACGAAAATTTGTATGTTGATTGCACCATTCCTTCAACTTTTCGGTGCTGCCGTCAGTACTGCCGTCATCCACATAGAGTACCTCATAGTTTTGCCCCTGCATCGCATTGATGATAGAATTGCCTAAAGGTTCAATGTTATCTACTTCGTTATATACTGGAATGACAATAGAAATATCCGCGTTCATTAATTATCCTTCATGAACAGTCTGTACAAAAAATAAATTCCTAAACTACACTTCAAGTGACATCACACTTCGACTTTGTTCAATGTCGCACGGAAAGGCTTAATTTTTAAATTAAGTATATATCAAAATTTGTTGAATTACCAAAGAAATTAATTACAAATCAATGTTATAAGCCTTCAATTTGTTGTACAGAGTTTTTATAGATATACCAAGTGTTTCCGCTGCAAGTGTCTTGTTTCCTTGTTTTTTATTCAACACTTTAAGTATGTGTTTCTTTTCCACTTCGGAGAGAATTGCTTCTGACTTTTAGTTTGCGCAAGAAGGTGATGCGCCACTGGGGATGTTTTCCGGTAAATCTTCTATAGAGATGCTATTCCCTTCCGTCAACACTACCAATCGTTCGATAGTATTCTCCAACTCTCGCACATTACCTGGCCGTGCATATTGAACCATTGCTGTCATTGCCTCAGGAGTCAGTTTCTTCATATATTTGTTTTGGCAAATATTTTGGAGAAAGTGGTTAATCAAAATAGGAATGTCCTCGCGTCTCTCGATCAATGGTAGAAGGAACAAAGTAATTTACTTCTGCGACTAGATTCTTGTTGGTGGCAGCAATTATACGGGTATCCACATTAATAGCCTTATTGTCGCCAACACGCCGAATCTCACATGATTGAACAACGCGAAGGAGTTTTGCCTGTGTGTTAATCGTCAGTTCTCCAATTTCGTCTAAAAATAGTGTGTCTTCATCTGCCGCTTCAAATAAGCCCATCCGTGATTCTGTGGCGCCAGTAAACGCTCCTTTAACATGTACAAAGAGTTCGCTCTCTAATAAGGTTTCCTGCAATGTAGCGCAATTAACTATGACAAATGGTTTATTTGCCTTCATGCTGCGCTGGTGTATCATTTTTGGCAATAAGTTCTTTTCCTGTACCGCTTTCTCCTTGTAATTAATACTAGGGAGTCCGTTGGGGCGACCTTATCTACTGTTTTATAAACAGCATTCATTGCTGTGCTGTTTCCGATTATTGCAGGAATTTTCTGGGTGTCTTTTATCAGTCTCTTGAGATGCGCATTTTCCCTGTTTAATCGCCTTTATTCGAGCGCTTTTTGTAATAATGCATCTAGTTCACTCAACGACACGGTTTTGTGCCTGCCGGACGAAGTGCGGATGCCGAGATGCCACAAATGCTTGTAATGGCATAATTAAAGTATCAGGTTGAATTTTTCAGGATGTAGAATCTTTTGGAATTTCGGCATTTCTATTATTGCATCTGGATGTTCATGTCGTCATTGTAAAAGCGATAAGTGTTTTTACCCTGTCTTTTAGCGGAGTACATAGCAATATCGGCTTGTTTGATCAGGTTTTTTGTGTTATTTGCATTGAGTGGGTAGGCGCTAATGCCTATGCTGGCAGTGGTGTGAAGTTCACGGTCTTCAACATGAAATGGTCTTTGTAATGCATCAAGAATTTTCTGGGCTACAATAGCGGCATCTTGTGCATGGACGAGATCGGGAAGGATAACCGTAAATTCATCGCCACCCATGCGTGCCACAGTATCGCCCTCACGCATGTATTTTTTCAATCGTTTTGCTACAGCCTTAAGTAGTAAATCTCCCCGGTGGTGTCCAAGAGAATCATTGATATTTTTGAAATTATCCAGATCAAGGAGCATAACAGCCACTATTTTTTCATTACGTTTTGCATGGACTACAGCTACTTGCAGACGGTCTTGAAACAGTATGCGGTTTGGTAAATTGGTAAGGGCATCATGGTAAGCCATTTGTACAATAACAGCTTCTGACTGCTTACGCGAAATTGCGTTTCCTAGTATCTCTGTAACGATACGAAGCATATTCATATCTGCATAGTTACATGTACAAGTGGTTATAATTTTCTCAAAACAAATAAATCCGGCTAATTCCTTTCCAGTATACACTGGCAATGCCATCAGTGATTTGATAACCTCTCTTTCTAATTGTTCAATTTCAGCAACGGCCTCAGGAGGTATTTGGGAAATATACGGAATATGAATCGCATTGCCAGCATGTAATTTCGCCATCCACCACGGGAACTTAGCGGTGGGAAGGTTCTGGGGATTCAGGATTTGAGGTGCAATACCTTTGTTACGCCATTCGTGGGTTTTGCCTATAAGGGTACCATTATCGTGGAACTGAAAGAAACAGGCTTTATCGACACCAGCGTAACGTCCAATATCAGCCAATGACCTGGAAACGTCATTATCAAAATCTAAAGAATAAACAAATCTAGAAGAGATACTGGCAATAGTCTTTTCATAATCTATTCTACGTTTGAGAGATTCTTCCGTTTTTTTTCGCTCTATGAACTGACTGATCTGTCCACCGATGGATGCCATTAACTTAAACAGTCCTTCGTCAGGTTGCTGTATCTCATGGCTGAAAAATTCGAGCACCCCAAGTATTTCATTTCCGAGCATAATGGGAAAACCAAATACCCCATGCAAACCCTCTTTTGCAGCAATTGGCGCTAGTGGGAAGTTTGCATCAGAAACCACATCTGGAATCCAGCAAGGTTTGCCGCTTGCCCAAATTCTGCCTGGCAGTCCAATGCCAGGTGAAAAGATAGTCTGTTTACTCAGAGTTACGAACTCTGTAACTTTTATTAATGGATTATGCCAGACTTCGACCAGACGCAGCACGTTGGTTTCTTTGTCTATATTCCAGTGCAAACCTAAATCCCATTCCAGATATTCACATATAGCCTGAAGTATTTTTGGAACAGCTTCTTTTGGCGTAGCGGATTCTACCATTATGCGCCCTACGGCATACTGGACACCCAGACGTTGCTCAATCTGTTTGCGATAAGTGACATCTCTGATTATTGCCTGTGTCACTCTGTTACCCGCATGTTCAATAACGCTTCCTGTTATATCAACATAAAGTTTCTTACTATCTTTTCGCAGTAATAGTACATCACTTATAGACCCTGACCCTTTTTCGACTCCTTCTTTAAAAGCACTACTAACCCTTTCAATATCTTCCTTGGGATGAAGTTGAGTAAAGTTCATATGGATAAGTTCTTCTTTCGTGTAGCCCGTAAGTTCTTCTGCCTTCTTATTTACCTCCTGCAGATCTCCCTCCATGTCAGTAAGAAATATGGCATCGCTGGCATTATTCATCAAGGAACGGGCTTCATCATACATCTTGAGTAATTTTAGTTTTTCCAGACGTTCCTCCACTGCCGCAGGTAAAATGTCCAGATTTGTTTTGAGAATAAAATTGCTAAGACCAAACTTCATTCCTTCCGTAACAAATTCTTCACTCTTTGTATTGGTAACCATTATTACGGGTAGATATGGGAAACGTTCCTTAATCTTCTTTAGGATCTGCAGGCCATCCGTCCAGCCAAGAAAACATTCAGTTATTACTACATCAAAATCACCACGAATAATTGCTTCGTGAAAATCGTTCTGTTGGAGTACATGTACAAACTCAGAATCTTTGAATTTCTTCTGTAGTGTCCATGTGATTAGTTTTTGGTCTGTGGGATTATCGTCTATTATTAGAAACTTCATAACTTGCCTTCGTACGTAACAGCGTTACTCAAGACAAACGTAGAACGTAAGAAATATGTGTCTGATTAAATCTACAGTATTTAACTATTTATGTAAAGTTCAAATTAGGTGTTAGGTGGGTAGTTTATACCTATAACAACACGAACTGCTTTGTTTCTGTCAAGCACGTTTTTATTAAGATACACGGAATAGAGCCGGAGGTCTCCTTCCAACACTGACAGACTTAACAGAATTATACATCGTGATGTTAGACAAAGTATCTTTTTTATGGTATAAAGCTTCTGTTTTGAAAGTTCAATAATAGAGCGTAACAGGGATCAGTATAGTAATTTATACAAAAATGATATCTATGAAAGTGGAAACCGTTGATGAAAAATTCATGAGACTTGCCATTAACAAAGCAAAACAAGGCATAAAACAGGGGCAAACACCTTTTGGTGCTTGCATATCAAAAGATGGAGAGGTTATAAGTTGTGTCCATAATATAGTCTGGGAAAGTCTGGATATAACCGCACATGCCGAAATCAGTGCAATAAGAGAAGCTTGCAAAAAATTAAACACTGTTGATTTGTCTGGCTGCGTGATTTATTCAACCTGCGAGCCGTGTCCTATGTGCTTTAGCGCCTGTCATTGGGCAAAAATATCTAAAATCGTTTACGGTGCACAAATCGAAGACGCAAAAAAATTAGGATTCAGCGAACTTCCTATTTCAAATAAAGAAATGAAACAATCAAGCGACAGTCCAATAGAAATAGTTGGAAATGTGCTTCGAGAGGAAAATCTAGAACTTTTCAAATTATGGTCTGAACAGGAAAATAGAAGAATTTACTAAATATCATGAATATTGCTGCATTATTGCTAATAGACCACCAAACTTAATCCCCCCTCCAAACATATCCAGATTATTTGCTCTTTATTTTTATTCACTATAATTAGATTTGACAATTTTTTACTTAACCATTACGATACTATTCTGATTTTTGTTTGAATATTTATTAAAGTACAAAAATTTATTTCCTCACTGCAATGGACAGAATACAGTTAAAAACACATTCCAGGTCAGAATTTATTGATATAACACAGGAAGTACAAGGAATCGTTCAAAAGAAAGAAATAAAAGAAGGTGTGTGTTATGTATATGTACCACACACAACAGCCGCCGTTACGATTAACGAAAATGCCGATCCTTCCGTTCGAAAAGATATATTAAACGAATTCAACAAAATGGTGCCGTGGGATGGCAATTATACCCATGCAGAAGGGAATGCCGCCGCTCATATTAAAGCCACATTAGTGGGGTCATCGGTTTCTGTCCCAATTTCAAGCGGGAAATTGGCTCTGGGTACATGGCAAGGGATTTATTTTTGCGAATTTGACGGACCGAGGCACAGAGAGGTATTTGTACAAACCATTAGAAATGAATAGCACACAGATAAAACAAAGTATTACATTTGACTGTCGCTGGAATTTAAAGGACGCTGTAAAGGTATTTCTGGCGTATGTTATCTTCATGTTTGTTGGTATGCCACTAATCGCACGTCTTATTCATACGATTGTTGGTTCCAACATCTTGAGCGAGAGTGTTCGACACAGCGTTGTTTTGTTTGTTACCCTTTTCATTAATCTGATAATTTGTTTGTATGTATTCTATATCGTCCGTGTAGAATATCGCCAATCAATTACAACCTTGGGACTGTCTATTGTAAGTTTATCAGACAACATAAAACAAGGCATTAAACGCTATCTTATAACACTTCCCTTCATCATCCTTGCTGGTTTTATTATTAACCTGATTTCCAGCTATTACGGGATTGCACCAGATATGCAGGATGTCATTAAATGGTTGTTAGGGGAAAAGTCAATCTTTGTTGTGGTTTCTTTAATATTATTTGGGATTATTATTGCTCCCATTATGGAAGAAATTATATTTAGGGGATTTATACAATCGGCTTTGAAAAATTCATTTGGGAAGCAATATGCGATTTTGATAAGCGCACTCCTTTTTGCTGCGGTACATATGGATATATTTGCCTTTTTACAGATTTTTATTCTTGGAGTGCTTTTGGGTAATTTATATGAGAAGACCCAGACGCTTGCCGCTTCAATCGTTGTACATATTTTACATAATTCATTAACTATGGTCTTCTTGCTGTATTTTAAATATTATTTAAAAGGAAAAGTTCCGGTATTCTAGCCTGAGCTATTTCATTAGCCACATGACACAAAAATAGAAATGGAGAGGTTGTGAGATTGAGAAGTTGTGAAATATTGGATTTTCTCAACCGCTTAACTTCACAACTTCTGCTGTCTGTATCTTGGTAGCAAATGCTCTGGACAAGGCAAAAAGTGGAACTCTGGAGGCGCTATGTTTAAAGACGTTGATGAGCAATTAGAAATCATACTGCGTGGAACAGTTGACATTGTCACAAAAGAAGAACTAACAAATAAAATTAAAAAGTCAATTAAAGAGAATAAACCGCTGCGTGTAAAACTAGGACTGGACCCAACTGCCCCAGATATTCATATAGGAAACGCAATCCCCATACATAAATTACGCGCATTTCAATCACTTGGACATACCGCCATTTTAATAATCGGCGACTATACTGCAACGGTAGGCGACCCCTCCGGCGCCAATAAGACCCGTCCCATGCTTTCACACGAAAAAGTCATGGAAAACGCCAAGACGTACCTTTCGCAGGCTGGTAAGATACTTGATATGAATAAAACAGAAATTGTTTACAACAGCAAATGGTTTGAAAAAATGACCTTTAGCGAGGTTATCAAACTGGCAGCAAAAATGACCGTAGCGCGCATGATAGAGCGTGATGATTTTACAAAACGATATAAAGCAGGCATTCCAATCAGCGTTAATGAATTTATCTATCCACTCATGCAGGGATATGATTCTATTATGGTAAAAAGCGACGTGGAACTTGGGGGTACTGACCAACTATTCAATCTCCTTGTAGGCAGGGATCTCCAGAGGGATGAGGGTATGGAACCGCAGATTGCATTGACTACAGCCCTTCTGGAAGGAATAGACGGAAACAAAAAGATGAGCAAGAGTCTTGGTAATTATATCGGCATAACTGAGAGCACCAAAGAAATGTTTGGCAAGGTAATGTCCATTCCTGATAACCTCATGCGTAAATATTTTGAACTTGCAACAGACTTGAGTGTCAGCGAAATTAACCAATTACTTGATGTCCACACCCATCCACGCACTGCAAAGGTGGCATTAGCCAAGTCTATTGTGAGGCGTTATCACAGCGCTGGGGATGCAGACTCAGCAGCCGAAGAATTTGATCGTATTTTCAAAGAAGGCGCTCTTCCCGACGAAATTCCGGAGGTGCAAATACCCGCCAGCGAACTGACAGACGGTAAGATATGGATTGTGAAACTTTTAATCCTATGCGGTTTTGCTGCCACCAATGGCGAGGCGCGACGATTGATTCAACAGGGTGGGGTAAGCATAAACAACGAAACTGTTAATGACCCTGCACTCAACATCGAGATAAAACCCGACATGATACTCAAGGTTGGGAAACGCAGATTTGCGAGGATAGTTTTAAGATAACCATTCACCGCTGAGAGCGCAGAGGAACTATTCCCCTCTTGGGAGGGGATTAAGGGGTGGGTCAATGATCAGACAAATAGGGCGTAACATGGATAAATTTGTAAAATGCTGCAATCAAAGGTGTTTTTTACACCAAGGGTCTAAAAAATCAAACCCTCATTATTCAAGAAGGAGAACCGTAGGCATTCGGAAAGGGTTAAATTCTTAGGGTATTTATAAATAATTTATCTATAGCAAGCCCATCTTCTCATCAAATCCGCACATGACGTTCATGTTCTGTACAGTCTGGCCAGAGGCTCCTTTGATGAGGTTGTCTATAACAGAAAGGACGATGAAATCATAGGCAAGAGTAATACTTTGTTATTGACAATTTATTAATAGAGCAAAGAATTTTATAAAGTTTAATTGCAGTTTGGAGTTTATCAATAGTCTTGAAAATAAAAGGGGGGTCTTGAAATATTGCAATTAATTAGATACCGAACAAGTAAATTAGTATCGATAACAACCTTTTTACTACCTTCCACCTTGAATAACCCTCTTTCCTACATACTTTTTGGCTTTTTTTCTTATCTCAACAAAGTTTTCTCCCTTATTTGTGCCTTTTAATAAACCTTTAAAGTCACGAAGGGTTTTAGCTGGTTTGATTACAATTTTATCGTTTTCCTTTTCAAAGACTATAACATTCCCTTCCTGCACATTTAAAAGTTTCCTCACTTCCTTTGGTAAGGTAATTTGACCTTTCGAGGTAATTTTTGATGTCAGTATCATAATTATTATTCTCCTTACTAAAATATTTATTCTTACAAAAATTGTAAAGCTTACAATTTTGTTAGTCAAGGAATATTATAAAGTTCAATTGCTTCTGTAATGGTTACGAAAGATGCTTTGCCTATAACAATCCCATCTTTTCATCAAATCCGCACATGACGTTCATGTTCTGCACTGCCTGTCCTGATGCGCCTTTGATGAGGTTGTCAATGGCAGAAAGAATGATGATGCGGTTTTCGGTTACCTTTGTGGCAATATCGCAAAAGTTGGTGTAAATTACATCTTTTGTCTTGGGTACATCGTTACCTTCTTTAAGACGTACAAAAGGCTCATTTTTATAGAAACCACTGTAAATTTTATGTATATCATTATCACTAATCGTCTTGTCTTTTGGCTTGGCATAAATTGTACACAGAATGCCCCGATTCATGGGAATGAGGTGCGGAACAAATTGAATAGAAACCTTCTGATTTGTCTTAATTGATAAAATATGTTCAATCTCAGGGCTATGGCGATGACCTCCGACACTATATGCCTCAACATTCTCATTACACTCACAATAGTGTGTATCTTCCTTTGATTCACGTCCGCGCCCTGAT
>MHXP01000105.1:0-229 GCA_001824485.1 Planctomycetes bacterium GWA2_39_15
TTGCTGCCCAGCTTCTCAGTGGACTGGGAATGGATTCCAGGCGATTTAAGACTCATTTTGTCCCCTCACAAAACGGCAAGGAAATAAGCGAGATTGCCTTTAACATGGTGGAAGAATTAATAAATTTATAATCAAATATAGCCACCAGACACAAAGAAAACAATCTTGGCGGCTTTATGGCATTTATGATAATTCAGCGTAACTCCGTGAAACTCTGTGGTGGATTATT